>NZ_JANOJV010000169.1:0-10137 GCF_031418915.1 Chamaesiphon sp. VAR_48_metabat_135_sub
CCAATCCTCATCCAGCCCGAAGACTGGATGCAACCACGAATTTTTGTTGATGCGGTTACTGATTTGATCGTTCCAATCCTCATCCAGCCCGAAGACTGGATGCAACATTCGCTCTTTCTCTGTACAGTTGGTGAGGTAAACAGTTCCAATCCTCATCCAGCCCGAAGACTGGATGCAACGGCGATTGTCCTTGGTGTCTGGTAGTCCTAGCGTGTTCCAATCCTCATCCAGCCCGAAGACTGGATGCAACTTGATCAGCAATAGTGCTAGGGGTAAATAAATGACAGTATTGTTCCAATCCTCATCCAGCCCGAAGACTGGATGCAACTGTCGGAGGTCATAGGGTTTGATGCCGACATTATGTTCCAATCCTCATCCAGCCCGAAGACTGGATGCAACGGTGTGCAGTGGCACAGGGTGATGCGTAGCTTTGTTCCAATCCTCATCCAGCCCGAAGACTGGATGCAACGTCCCTGGTGTTCCGGCCAAAGTTGGGATTAAACCAGTTCCAATCCTCATCCAGCCCGAAGACTGGATGCAACCACTGCTTTGTACTTTCCAGCCATTCGCTGCAACGTTCCAATCCTCATCCAGCCCGAAGACTGGATGCAACGACGCTCTTTATAGTCTTTATCTAAAGCCTCTTGTGTTCCAATCCTCATCCAGCCCGAAGACTGGATGCAACTACAGTCTATATTTCCTTTGACAGCGATATTATGCAGTTCCAATCCTCATCCAGCCCGAAGACTGGATGCAACAGCGATCGATTCAAACCTGCTGATACCAACAATTTGAATAACGACTTCCGCGATCCTATCATTCCCCATCCCTTCAAACAGATCGACATAATAGAGAAAAATAGCTCAAACCCTGATGACACATGCGATCGCGAACCCCCCAGGAATTTGACCATTACTACAGGTTCGCGCTAGAATTCAGAGGATTAGCGGCTTCTCAAAATCAGTATAACCATCAATCCCGAAACAGAAGAGATGCTCCTCCCTCGGTGCAGGTAATCGATACACCCTGATGCTATCCAGAGAGGGATCGATCGTCTTTGTCAATCGATCGCGTAAAGTCTCATATTGACTATCGCTTACCCGACACTCAAACACCGATAACTGGACACGTTGTCCATAATCCTTGCAAACAGTCGCCACCTTTCGCAACCGTCGCCGCCCTTCCTTCGTTTCCGTATTCACATCATAGGTGACTAAAATATCCATCGGCTTATTTCTGAATAAAAGGTTGATAACTAGGTACATCGCCACGTAAATGACGGGCTAATAAACGAGCTTGAACGTGAGGAATCAAACCAAATGGAGCTTTTGAATCGATGATTTGGTGCTGAACTTCTTCCTGCTTGCGGTTTTGATAAGCCTCCAATAAAGTTCGCCGCGCATCATCGACTAGATGTACTGCACCACCTGGACGAGTGACGAAATCTTTGGGTTGAATTTGTTTGCGATTAATCAGACTTAGGACTAATCTGTCAGCAAATGGGGCACGAAATTCTTCCATTAAATCTAGAGCTAAAGCAGGTCTACCAGGACGCAGAGTATGCAAAAAACCCATCTGGGGATCGAGTCCTACACCTTCACAAGCCGACACACAATCATTTTTTAGTAATGTATAAACGAAGGATAATAACGCATTAATTGGATCGCGGGGTGGACGTTTATTGCGATCGAGCAATGCAAACGTTTCTCGATTTGCCCGAATCATGCACGTAAAGCTGCCAAAATAGGTTTTAGCGGCATAACCTTCGATTCCCCTCAACGTATCTAAATCAGTGGCTAGTTCAGCTTTCTGAATCGATTCTGCATGACGTTTAGCAGTTTCTGTCAGTTGGGTTCGATCGTCTGGGCTAGTGGCTTCTCGTGCCGCTCTCATTACTACTGTGCGGGTATTTTGGAGTTTAGCAGCTACTATGTAACGGGCGATCGCTAGAGTAGCCGCAGCATCCCTCACCACCTCATGTTGAGCATGACGCAACAACACATTTCCCGTCGTCGAACCCGCCAATCTCCCCTTAAATCGACCAAATTCTGACAACCACACCAAACTGCGTCCATCTTCGCCACAACGATGAATTAAATAGGGACTCATCAGCACATTTCCAAAGGTGACAATACTCCCCAAATGATGGAGCGGAATTTGTTTTTTAACCTCCTTTTCAATTTCAACTTTGAGCGTTTCATGGTCGAGGCGCAAATATGCACCTTGCGTTTGGATGTAGAGAGTATTTAGGAGTTGTTTCATGATAATAAAATTAATTCAACATATTTAATCTGGATATATACAGTAGATCTGTAGGGGCGGGTTTATGAGATCGATGTCGATTTCACTAAAAATCTAATTCAAACCCGCCCTCCCCCACTGCAAATTAAATTAAATTTAATCTAATTAACCGAGAAAGGGTTATTCCGAATGCTAGATTTACTAAAATTGGCGATCGATCCAGGCATACAAGCATCAATCAGCGAACAGTCATCACAACGTTTGTCATTAACAGGTGGCGGTAGCTTCTGACTAATTAAAATCTCATGAGTAGCAATAATTATCTGTTCCGTTTGAGCACGTAATTTAGGATCGATTTTCACTTCCCGCCGCCGTTTCGAGCCAGCATGATAAATCGCCCCTAATGGCACGTCACAACCGAGCATTTCTTCCAAACACAGAGCCTGGGCACAAAGTTGAATATCATCAGCCAGACGCGGTTTTTTACTACCAGATTTATATTCCACTGGGTAGGGAATCTCATCACGGCTAAATTCAACCACGTCAGCAATTCCCCGAATCCCCAATCGATGAGACCAGAGCGGTAAAGCACGTTCAACTCGCAGATCGTCAAGTTGTTCATCGTCAGGAATATCGACCTTTTCATGAACTCTTTGCCCCCGCAGCGTGTAGATATTTTCATCCCAAACTTGTTCGATATGAATCAACGCAAATTGGCGCGGACAATAGGCATAGTGCTGAAGGGCACTAATCATCACATAATCTTCTGAATCTGGCACAATAGGCACAAAAAATAGGTATCCTATTTACAGAGTACCCATTTGATGAAGTATAAACATCAATTCGTTGTTTTACGATCCAGTTAAAACCTGTTGAGCAGTTAAATTAAATTGACTAAATTGAGGCGATACAATAATTTGTTCTGCTGTATAAACTTGTTCCTCGTACAATCCTTCTACCAGTTCCAAAACTGTTACCTTATCTAATATTGGATCAATAATCCAATATTCAGGAATCTGTCTAGCAGCATATTCAGATCTTTTATATCGATAATCTCGTTTATCTTGCTTAGGACTGACTACTTCCACAACCAACGTAGGTGGCGGCATATCTGCTAACACTGTTGATCGGTTAGTTTCTCTTAATTCCAATGCTAAATCTTCAGAGAGAACTGTTAAATCTGGTATACGTGCAGTTGCTCTGCCACCAGTTACCGAGATTGCAATTTGATTTCTCAATAATTGCGGTGGTATCCCTAACTTTAGAAAGTAAGCTAGTAAAGAGATAGAAACTTGCTGATTCCGATCACTTTCTGGTGGCATTGGTATTAGTTCTCCATTCACAAGTTCACAAAGGGTATCGGTGCCATCATCATAGATGAGATACTCTTCAAGAGTCATTAACTTAGTCTGAGTTGCTACAACCATAGATTTGAACCTACCTATACTTAGGGATAATCTAACTACCTATTTTAATCGATATTTCTATAATTGAGTGGCAAGCTAGGTATGACGATCTAAGATAGATCCCCGACTTCTTCAAGAAGTCGGGGATCTAGCAGTAATGGTAAAGATGTCGGCATGGCTACCGATCTAACAATGCACCATCAATTCAATAAGATTACTTAACTAAAGAAGTTAAAGTTACGCCATTTGGTAAATTATCTTCTTGAATTTTCACGGTATAATCAGTGAATTTACGAGGGACATTTACCGATGAATTCAATTCTGGCTTGATTCGATCGAATAACACATGCGCCGGAGCATTACCGAGCTTATTCTCATGAGAGAAGATATGCAAACCCCGCAGAGCCATCAATCCACGACTAGCAGATCGATCGAGATCCCACATATTCATCAAGGCATCCCAGAATAATTTTAGGTCTGTTTTGTCTACTCCAGTTTGAGCGGCTAAACAGGGAGAATAAAAGCCATATCCACGATATAAACCATAAGGAATTAGTGTTTTACGTCCCATTGTTTGGAGCTTATCTCGATCCTTTCCATCAGTGACAGCCATCCGTGTAATTGAAAGATCTTGAGGTTGCACTTCATCAAGAGAACGTGAGAATGTTAACTGAATTGGGCCGCGTACTTGCCCCGCATTTAATCCAGTACTCATGACAGCACCAAACATTCGCACATCGTAAAATTCACGACACATCCAATTCCGTGCTTTGTCAATACTTTCACGACTTTTATTTGCTTTGCCTGCTTTTTTCACAAGATCGTCAATGAACTTCTTGAGTGGTTTATTAGCTTTGAGTTGGTCTTCGATCGATTCTAATTGTTCGTCCAATTCACTCTTACTCAATTCACCACTATATGTCAAACTTGTGACCACATCAGGAGCATCTTCAGCATCACCATCGGTTAAAGTAAATGATGGTAGTAAATGAATAATCTCTTTTAATACTATCGCGATCGCTGGATCTTTAACTACATCAGTGGCAGGTTTACCCATTGACAAGCCTTCAGCCACATAAGCCTTCCGAATTTGGTCATTTAACACCCCATGATGTTCGACAAAAATCTTCAGACGGGCGGCTTCAGCTTCGCTAGCTTCATACTCAGCATAGGTAGAAATATAGTTACGAATTTTTCGTTTGAGACAAACATCTGTTACTAATCCATGCGATGTTTCTGAATCAGTACGGGGTAAATTTCCAGCATCAGGATCGCCATTGGGATTTCCATCAGTCACATCAAATAACAAAACAAAATCGTGACGAAATTCGGGGTTTAAATAAGCAGTCATAGTATTCTTCAAAAAGTAATGTATGCGTGTTAATTAGGGTATGTTTGGGTTAAGAGTAGCCTAGAGACTGAAGTCTCTGCTTGTGATGCAAAGTCCGCCTGCGCGGAATAAATTTATTAGTCCGCGTTGGCGGACTTCGCATCATGAGCGACGATTTTAATCGTGCGGTAGTCGATTTTTCATGAAGTGCGAAATGTGGATTCCGTTAAGTAGATCTATTTGCAGCCTCCGCTCGGTTGTGTGCCCGTTGATGGTAATATCCCAAAGCAAATAATCCTTGTTGGTGCATTTTTAAAGTTTTGGGAAAAGTTAGAGTATGAGCTTCCAAACTAGGCGGTGCAATTTTGAGCATAATTTCTTGAATGCGGGTATCGATAGCACTGTAAGCACCAACTTTATTTTTCCGAAGTTTAGCCAGATGATTAAAAGAGTTCTTCATCAGTGCTGGAAAAGCGGTTGCAGGAGTGGTAGAAGCGGCACTATAGTACCTATCCACCAATGAAGCATTAACTTTGCCGAGAGCTGCTTTTTGCAGTCCTTCCAACTCCGCCAATAGTCGCCCACAGTGGTAGGCTCTATCGTCTTGCGCTTGTAAATTAGTTTGGGGATTCAGTTGTGCCATATCAGTCATCGCATCGGTGCCAAGTTTAGTGGTGAGAGCTAGTTTGATCAGTGCAGCGCGGGGATAGGTGACTTTACCCTCGGCACGATTTCGGTGTACGGCTCTGGTGAGTAAATCATCTGGGAGGGGAATCTGCTGGAGCGCGTTACGAATTAGCGCAGTCGGGACTTTGGGCAACATCTCTTTAGTGGCATCGCGGTAAGCACTAGCCGCCAAAGCGTATACTCCCAAAGGTTTACCAATTTCCCCATAAGCATCGGTAATTTGGTGCGCGAGAAACCATAGTTTGAGATTGGCTTTGACTGTCGGTACAGTGGTTTCCAACCAGTCCCGCACAACAGCCCGCGCAACGCTTGCGGAAAGTGCGAGGGCATAAAATTGATTAACATCCGTCCCATAAACTTCTTGCCCTTTATCGGCTGAATCTAGCAGGTTTTTTACTACTTGAGGATCGGGATGTTCGATCGCGCCGAGTAAGTCGATCTCTTCTGGTTCTCGCGTCCAAAAAACATAGGCTGTATTGCCAACTGATAAGCGGGTATTTTTACTAGACAGCAGATGATTGAGAGCTTTGGTAAACTTCTCGGCGGCTTCACGAGAAATTGGTGAAGTTAATGAATTTGCTAATCCATAGGAAGTAAAAGCTTGAGCATTTGCAGATACTAATGCCGTACCAGAAGGCTGTCCACCACGTAATCCTTTTACTAAGAAAGGTAATCTTTGTTCGACAGCTTTTTCTTCACCAGTGACTAAACAAGTCATGACGTGGCTCTTGGTTTTCCCTGATTCAGATTCTTCACCGCCAGAAGTATGATTAGCCCAAAACTCCTGAATGCTGATAAAGTTCTCAGCAGCATTTGCCGGAATCTTACCCCCTACTCGAAATGTAATATTTTCAGTAGGATCGAATTTTTTAGCATCTAGTAGCTGTAGAAACTCGTCTCTAGCTTTTTCCAACTCTAGGGGAGAATTAAGGAATTTAGCGATCGCAATCACTGTTGGTTCATTAGTTACTTCTGCACAGGCTTGAATTAACGTTTTGAATTGCTCGTGACACTCTATCAATCTTTCTGGTTTAGTCGCTGATCTACCAATGCCCAAAATATATTCACTAGTATCTACCAGCAATTTAGGTTTTACCCCAACAGTCCGACCAATATCAGGAGCAACAATTTCTCGTCCTTTTTTGGTTTCTTTTTGACTATTATCTTTCCAGCAAATACTACCTTCAAATATGCCATCAATAGTTAAGCTAATTAGCCATGCTATCCGCCGCTGATTATACATAGATGGTGGTAATTTATCCATCATCTGCTGTTCAGCGTACTCTTTTAATTTAGTGAGAATCATCGAATTGGCAGCCTCAATTTATTTTTCTCAACTAATACGCCATTTTTCAATTCAGCATGAAAAAACTTTGGTTTAGCACTACCGCTTGTTACTTGCGATCCATTTTCATCGTGGGTGAGATAATCGATCGATTGTTCGTCTCCAGATGTAAATTCAATATCTAATAACATCAAGCCTAAATCATCAGTTCGATCGATCGGTTTATCATCATCTGTCGGCATGTCAAAATATGCACTAAATTCTCGCGTTCCAAAATAAGGTTGATGATGACATTGACCTTTTTTCACTCGTCGCCGAAACTGATCCCGATATTTAGCTACATCTGCATTGGCATGTTTTTTGAGATGAATATCAGTCTTGATAATATACCCAACATCCCTTAAACAAAGAGTATGCCGTTGTGCGCGATCGTCATCAGCAAAATAACGATAATCGGCACTTTTTGCAGAGCTTGCACTTTGCCAAGTATTTACTTCATTCCTGAGAATAGAGAAGTGTTTAATTGGGTTTAATACTTCGATCGATCGAACTAAATAACTAAACTCTGGTTTCCAAAAAATTGCTTCCAAAATTCCCCGCGCCGCACTCGGAGTCATGACTTCATAACTGACGCGCTCGGCTCCAAATTCTGGGCGAGTAAAGCAAGCAAAGTCGCCAGTCACTTTGACTGTTAGTGGTGAGTCTCGTTCACCCATAGGTTCTATTCCTGCCAATGTGAGTTACATATAGAGTACCCAGCGTTACAGTAAGGATCTACCAAATTTTCTAATTCTTCGATTTTATCTGCTTGGCTGACTACAACTTGATGAATGAGATCTTCGAGTTGTTTGAGTTCACCCTTGAGGATTTTCACCTGCTCGACTAAGTACAGTGGGGAGATTGGTGTCATAAAGGTTGCTGGAGATCGATTGCTAAATCTAATTTAGCATACATAACAATAAATAGAAGTGTAAAATTGGATTTTTAGGAAGCAGGGTGGATAACCCCGCTTCACCTATATATTACAGAACAAAAAATAGTTCCAATCCTCATCAGTTTCAATCCTCGTCAGAGGCTAATTGCCACCAATGCTTTAGACTTCTAAGCTTATCACGAGCATTCTCACATCTGGTATTGCGGCTAATACTCGTCAGGGTAGATTAGTTGTCAGTGGTGAATATTTGAAACCCTAGTGCTTCGTTGTCAACCGCCCCGCAGATAAATCACGGGCTACTAGCAAAAGTCCACTTAAGTGGACTTAAATTACACTAGCCCGCACTTTAGTCGCGGGTGGGTAAAGACTAAGTACTCGACAACTAATCCACCCTGGCTTGTTAAAAGGGGCTGGGGGGGATTCTCTAGGGTTTGCGAGTGCGATCTTATACTTGGAAAATAATATCCCCGACTTCTTGGAGAAGTCGGGGATATTAGCCGCTCCTGCCAAATTCAATGGTTGTGAATTCTGCGGAGGCGAGTGGGCATAATGAATCATAAAGCTACCAACCAAACAAGCTATGAGTTCTGATTTTAAGCCACCACCATTGGGTTGGTCGATTCTCTCTGCTGTGGGTGGAATATTAACAGTAGTTGCAGCCATCACTGGATTAGAAAATTTATCTGTTTACCTCCATCAAACCGATGCTTCCTTAGTTACATCAACGAAAATCATCGCCACTAAGGATGCTGAAATGAAGCCAGATGAGAAACTTGTCGCCAAACTGGATACTCAGTCAATGAGTAATGCTGGAATCCCTGTACCAGCATCAGAGATGGTGGCTAAAGATTACTCAAGCGCGATCGCTTTGACCCCAACAGAGATGTCCGTAGCACGTCAAGCTTGGGCATATTTTCAAACCAATTGGCAATCAAAAACTGGCTTAGTTAATAGCGTCAGTGGATTTGAATCTGTGACGATGTGGGATCAAGCCGCCGCGATCGCCGCCCTAGTTAGTGCCAAAGAATTAGATTTAATTTCGGCAACAGAATTTCAAACTAAGCTAGGGCAAACTCTCAAAACATTGGCAACAATGCCATTGTATAAAGGACAACTACCAAACAAAGTTTATAATTCCAAAACTTTAATTCCCGTCAGCTATGGTCAACTTACCAAACGTGAAGAAATTGGCTGGTCGGCGATCGATCTCGGTAGAATGTCGATCTGGCTAAAGATTGTCGGCTCCAAATATCCCCAATTCAAACCTCAAACTCAAGCAGTCTGGAAGCACTGGCAAGTTCAACGATTAGTTAAAGATGGACAAATGTTCGGGACTGCGGTTAGCAAGGGTAAAGAAGAATATAACCAAGAAGGTCGGTTGGGTTATGAAAGTTATGCCGCCTACGGTCTAAAATTGTGGGGATTGGATGTCCACAAAGCTCTAGATACTCAAACTAATACGGCCTTTGTTGGCATCTACGATCGCGGTGTACCTTATGACAAACGAGATTTTGAAAATTCGGGAGCGAATAACTATGTCCTCAGCGAACCTTATATTCTCGATGGGATTGAGACTGGATTTCAGGCATTACCAAAAGCCTATGCCGATCGAGTCTTAGCAGCTCAAGAAGCTAGGTATAAAGCCACCAAACAATTAACAGCAGTCACCGAAGACAATCTCGATCGCGCTCCATATTTTGTCTACAATTCGCTCTTTGTCAACGGTCAACCCTGGGCAAATATCACCGACAAACGTCGAAATTATCCCGAATTAAGATTTCTGAGTGCAAAGGCGGCGATCGGCTGGCATGTATTATACAACACTGAGTATACCCAAAAGTTATTTGATTTTGTCCAAACCAATCTCAAAGCCGATGGTGGTTGGTACAACGGCTATTACGAAGCATTAAAAGAGCCAAATAAAGCACAGACAGCTAATAATAATGGCGTAATTTTACAAAGTTTACTTTATAAAAAAGTCGGTAAACCACTGATTGTCTGGGCAGGGGTGACACCATCGAAGAAAATGCAACAACCCTAGTATTTAGTCTTTAACCGCCCTCTGCGCAGGCAGACGCGAAGCTGAACAAATAAATTAGTTGCTCATAGCTAAAGTCCACTCAAGTGGACTGAGTGATTTTTCTTCTAGCGTATGAAACCACCCAAGCAAGCCTTAAACAACAAGTTATTTGAATTGCTGCGTAGGTTGTTTACCCCTCCCCAGCCCTCCCCTTGCCAAGGGGAGGGAGCAAAG
>NZ_JANOJV010000170.1:0-58175 GCF_031418915.1 Chamaesiphon sp. VAR_48_metabat_135_sub
AACATCTTCAATCTCATCTATAGCCGCGCTAGTGCAGGGCAAAAGTGGGTGGCATAGTATTTCGACCTTAATCTTGGCACTGGTGCGAAGAAAATCGAACGTGGTAGTATAAAAAAGAATATCGTTCGGTGACTGGTGGTGTCGATCGACTCTAAAAATACTTATCGAGTACAGAAAGTAGCTGCCGATCGCGAATTAACGATAGCGGCGGGATTGAATAGTATCAATCGATTGGTAGCCGTCGCCGAAGCGCAGATCCGCTATCAAATCGATCCAGTTCCGCTGGGATGTCCGCAGTTACCCGCAGGATTGCAACTGAGATCGTATCAACAACAAGCTATTTCCAACTGGTTCAAAAATCAAGGTCGCGGTACGCTTAAAATGGCGACAGGGAGTGGTAAAACGATTACCGCACTAGCGATCGCCCATCAATTATACCAGCAAATCGGACTCCAAGTCTTAATTATTATCTGCCCATTTCGACACCTGGTCAATCAATGGGGGCGAGAGTGCGAGAAATTCAATCTTCAGCCGATCCTCGCCTGTGAAAGCATTCATAAATGGCAAAGCAAATTTTCCCATCAACTCGCCAGAATTAATACCGGAAACCAAAAATTTCTTACCATCATCACCACCAACGAAACCCTAATTACCCCAGGATTTCAATCCCAACTTAAGTATCTACCCGATCGGACCTTAATTATCGGCGATGAAGTGCATAACCTCGGCGCGAAAAAGCGAGCAGCCAGCCTCCCCCGCAATGTCGGATTGCGAATCGCCCTCTCAGCCACTCCAGAACGCCACTATGACGAGATCGGCACTCAAAGTATCCTGGACTACTTTGGAGATATCTTACAGCCCGAATTCACCCTCAAAGACGCGATCGAGCAAGGTGCTCTCGTCCATTATTTATACTATCCGATTCTCGTCGAACTCACCGAAGATGAGACCGATCGATACCTCAAACTCACCCGCGCGATCGGTCGCAAACTCCTCTATAATAGCCAGGATCGAGCCGCAAAATCCGACGAATTCGACACTCCAGATCTCACGCCATTACTGATGCAACGCTCCAGGCTCGTCGGTGCCGCCGCTAATAAACTCGTCGCACTCAAAACCTTGATGCAAGATCGATCGAACACCAGTCACACTCTATTTTACTGTGGCGATGGTAGTAGCGATAGCATTCAACAACTTACCGCAGTCACCCACATCCTGGGGACAGAATTAGGCTACCGCGTCAACACTTACACCGCAGCAACATCGCTCCCAGATCGAGAACAACTCCGCCAGCAATTTGAAACTGGCGCACTGCAAGGGTTGGTAGCTATCCGCTGTTTAGATGAAGGAATCGACATCCCCGCCATCAAACATGCTGTGATCCTCGCTAGCAGTACCAATCCGCGTCAATTCATCCAACGCCGAGGTCGAATTCTCCGACCAGATCCAGGCAAGGAACGCGCTACTCTCTATGATATGGTCGTTTTACCACCCGAATTAGATAGAGAAACTCTGTCGATCGAACGCAACCTACTCAAAAAAGAACTACTCCGACTGATCGAATTTGCCGATCTTGCTGACAACGCCGCCGCCGCCAGATCCCAACTGCTTAAGCTTCAGAAACGCTATGGCTTACTAGATATTTGAAATTTAGAAGTTGGCACTTTCACATCTTGCATCAAAACATATTTACTAGTGTTTTAGTAAATAGTGAATAGCTTGCACTATGTTTGCGATATAATTGTTTGAGAGTAAATTGTTGCTTGTCATCTGATACCGATCGCTTTTGTAGTTTAAAATTTGCATCTCGATCGATTAGGGTTTGTATCCTAATCGATCGAGGGCTTGGGCTGTACTCGATCGCAGATATTCATCCTCATCCGTGAGTAATGAAATCAGATTAGGAATTGCTACCTTGGCTGGCTCTCCCATTTTTCCTAGTGTGTCTACTGTACTCGATCGCACAATGAAATTCTCATCCGTGAGTAATGGAATTAGATTGGGGATGGCTATCTTGGCGGATTCTCCCATCTTTCTTAGTACCAATACTATTTTCCAGCGCACTTTTTCATCCTCGTCAGCAAGTAATGGCATCAGATTGGGGATGGCTATCTTTGCGAATTCTCCCATCTGTCCTAGTGCCGATACCGTATGCGATCGCACTTTTTCATCTCGATCCTTGAGTAATAAAATTAGATTGGGTATTGCAACCTTGGCAGACTCTCCGATCTGTCCTAGGGCATAAGCTGCAAAGCATCGCACCTCTGCATTCGTATCTTCAAGCAGTGCCATCAGTTTTGGGATGGCTGCCTCTCCAATCTGTCCCAATGCCAATGCAGCAGACGATCTCACGCTGTAGTCCCGATCTGCAAGCAGTGAAATTAGATTGGGTATTGCGATCTTGGCTGACTTTCCCACGCTTCCTAGCGAGTAGGCAGCAGACGATCGCACGAGATCGTCCTTATCTTCAAGTAGTGGCATCAGTTTTGGGATAGCCGACTTGCCGATCTTTCCTAATGCGTCGGCAGCATAGAATTGTAGATTTACATCCCTATTCTTGAGTAGTAATATCAATTTTGGTATGGCTACTTTCCCAATCTTGCCTAGTGCTTCTACCACAAGCGATCGCACGCTATATTCTTCGCTCCCTAATGCTCGGATGAGTCGATTGATTTTTTTATGCTTATTCATTTGATTGTGGGCGATGCTGCTAGCCGCCGCTACGCGAAAGCAGGTAAGATTGGTAAGGCGATCTATTCGAGGGTAATCGTTGAAGTAACGAACAGAATCGGTAGCAGTTTGATGAGTTTAGAAAAAGCAATGCTGCCTAGCAGCCGCCGTGCGAATGCAGACATGAGTAGACGTTGATAAATAGATATTTTTACTATAAGGCAATTATTTTTGTAGCGATCGCTGCTGTAGTTGAATTGTTACGTTTTATCGATCCTAACTTTTGTATTACAAAAGATTGCTAGTAAGAGAGCAATCGATAGTTTCCGTAATATCATCAAAAAGTGATGTATTTTAACTTATCACTCGATCGACAATCGAAAAAATTGTGATTAGCAATGGAGCATCGATCGTGGAACAGTCTACCGAATCCGATCTAAACGAAAGCATCTGCGATAAATTAATACGCGCATACGACAACTCAATTATCCCAGCTTTTGATGACTACTTTTGGATTTTAGCTTTTGCTGTTGGTAACACAGTTGTAATTACAAGCTTTAATTATTTAGTTAGTGGATCGATATTAAATACTATAAAAGTTATCAATTCATAGATTTGCCAGACCCCGACTTCTGCGAGAAGTCGGGGGTCTTCCCTCACTGTTTTACCCAAAAAAAGTTATGAAAAATAAACTCTTTTCGATTGCGGAGCTTAGCGAAGCGGCTCTTTGGATCATCGCCTTGACACTAGCTAAGTAGACGAGCTTAATTAAATATAAGATACCTTTGTAGGGTGGGCACTGCCCACCAGCTAGGTTTCACGCATAATCATTTTATAAATAATTGCACCTACCTACTTATGTTCGGCGGATCGATCGCCATCCTAGTCCCAGCAATCGCTCAAACATCACTTACTCCTTCTAAAACTTATTTAGCTAATGGACTTGCTAAATATAAACCTGACGATCTTGGAGGTGCTTTTACCGATCTAGATCGAGCCATTAGGATCGATCCTCAACTTGCAAAAACCGATCGAGGTAAATCCGCTATGAGCGATAAAAAAGGTACGACCGCCGCTCCTAATTTTACCAAACAGCCACCAATGGGAGAATTAGGTCAAACCTTGGGCAAAGTCATCACTATTTCCGGTATCGTTAGTCAAGCAGCCTTGGGATCGAAAGCCGACAAATTCGATCTGGTCTTGAGTATTAAAACTGTGAACGATCGCGCTCTAGCAAAACCTATCATCATGGGATTTAAGATATTTGAAAGAGCCAAAGTTGTACCACCTATTTTAGGTCAAACCTTTCGCTATGTGGGTTACGAAACAGGTGGATTTGTCGGCATACCTGCGGAGGCATTTAAGTGGGTAGAACCAGTTGCCACAACAAATCATCACTTTGAGTCGTTTTATCAAATTCTGCATGAGGATTTACCACAAATAAAAGTGAAAGCTGATTTGTTAAAATCTAAAGATCGGCGCGTGCAAATTATCGGCAAATACGTTTCCACACCCCGGCAAAAATCCACGAAAACTAATGCTAATGCAGTACATCCAATCTCTGGCGAACCGCTCTCGTCAGAAAGTTATGCGACTGTAAATATCGAACTAGCAGATGGTACTTTGGTGCCGCTCTACTCGCCATTGAATAAACGCTCGAACATAACGTGGGGGGAAGTTAAAGCTTTTGATGGGAAATTGGTCAGTATTGTGGGTTTGCTGGCAATCGAGCCAATTAGCCCCAGTATTAAAGCTGAATCCAAGATGACGATCGTGCGAATGGATCGCATCGAACTTCATCAGGATCGTTAGGAACACGAGCGACTCAAAAAAATCATGAAAAATAAACTTATTTCGATCGCATTTACCCTAGCTATGTTTGGCGGATCGATCCCCTATATTCCTGCTACTTTCGCCCAACCGGAATCTAATCAACCGATAGTTAGAGATCGATCGCCATCTGTCGAGCTAAAATTTGTACGACGAATGCCCGG
The DNA here is from genome assembly GCF_031418915.1 of Chamaesiphon sp. VAR_48_metabat_135_sub. Taxonomy (NCBI): domain Bacteria; kingdom Bacillati; phylum Cyanobacteriota; class Cyanophyceae; order Gomontiellales; family Chamaesiphonaceae; genus Chamaesiphon; species Chamaesiphon sp. VAR_48_metabat_135_sub. Next base: position 4,665 of record NZ_JANOJV010000170.1, read on the forward strand.
TAAGCCGCCGCTAACAAGATTTACATTCGATCTGACAATCCGCAGCCATAGCTCCAATTCACAGTGGTTTATCTTTCCTACTACTATTCACGAACATAACTTAAAACCCAAAATCCAACCGATTAGTAATCTAGCCGCGCGTGAGTATAGAGACAAGGAAAATACAGCCATTCTCATTCGTTTAGATACTCCGAAAAATGGTACGTTATTCGCTCTGCTATTAGCCGGAAATACCGAAATTAAGTTACGCAATCTGGAAATTGGCGTTTGGGGGAACTATCCATCAGAGTTGCCGATCGAATTTGTTACTACCAATAATCTCACCATCGACGGCAAATCGGTAGAAACTTACTCAGGAATTAAAAACCTGGCGATCGCTAAGTCAGTCGAGCTAGATGGACAGAAAGATAGTAAAACATTATTTGAATACGAGCGAGATCCTAATTTAAAGCGATCGCAATTAATTCAAGTCGAAGCTACCAACCCAAAAATGATTAATCTATCTATTTCTACTAGGTCGCGTTAGATAATATGTATTTATTGGGGATTGCTTGTAGAGTCGTTTCTTGTCCGATTTGCCATCCTAATGGTGTAGTATTAAGAGATCGGCTTATCTGCAAGGGATAAATCTTAAGTAGCAAGGCTCAATTAAATGTAAGATAGATCGACCTAAAACCCTTGCCTAGACTGAAGCTATCTTAAGTTTAATTAGGCACACCTACTTACCCGGTTTGAGCGCATGTTTGTTAGCTACCAAAGCTAAGGTTAAGCCAATAAAGAACTCATCATCCCTACCCACATTAGCAATAACCGATCGAGTGCGGGTAGATAATGTCAATTGCATTACAGGTGCGCTGACGTGCAAAATAATCCAATCTTCCCATCAGTATTCATGCCCGTAAATTAAATCGCGACTTTGCTCGCATTCGATATGGATTGCGTCATGCTCGCGAGCTAGTCGGTATACCTCATCATCTACATAACTAAATGGTGCATCTTCAAGCCGCTCAAATTCTAGCAAAAGATCGCCTGTATCGATTTCTCCAGTTGCTAACAGACGAATATTTTCTGGAAGCTGTATTATCTCTGTCTCCATTTATTGTTTACCAATTCATTACTAATCGCCGTTTGTCATCCTCTTTAATAATTTATCGGTACCGATCGATTAATGGGTAATGGTTTCTATAGATCGTTTACGTTCGATAGTTTCTAGCACTAATTTATCAATCATCGAACAACTCCTCGAATTCTCTTTGTAACGATCCCTTGAATTCGTATGTTCTGCTTCTTACATCTTGTTGCTGCTCGTTATAGCTTCTCATTTCTATATCAAGATTTTTCAATAACTGTAGCCACCGAGGTGCTTCTGTCATTTTGTTCATACCCAAACTAATGTAAATTAGTTTGGATAATTTGCCGATAGTTGTTGGTACTTCGGTGAGTTGATTGTTACATAGATCGAGATGAGTTAGCATTATTAATTCACCGATCTCTACTGGCAATTCAGTAATTTGATTATTAGCCAACCTCAGATCTTTTAGCTTTGTTAATTTGCCGATGGTTGTTGGTATTTCGGTGAGTTAATTATTGTATAAATCGAGATGAATCAACATTCTTAGTTCACCGATCTCTGCTGGTAAATCGACAATAAAATTAAGTCTTAAATTAAGTTCTTTCAAATTCCTTAATTTGCCGATCGAGTCAGGGATCTCAGTAATTACGTTTTTATACAAACTGATTCTAGTTAAATTTTCTAGTTTACCGATCGTGGCTGGTATTTCAGTGATTTGGTTGTCAGATAAATTAATCTCGGTTAGATTTTTTGATTCACAGATCGCCACTGGAATTTCAATAATTTGATTATTACTTAAATTCAGACTAGTCAGATTTTTCAATTCGCCGATCGCTATGGAAATTTCAACGATCTGATTATTACTTAACTTTAGATCATTCAGATGCTTTAACTTACCGATCTCTGCTGGTAACTGAGTGAGATTTTGACTGCTAAGATCGAGTGTTCTCCACTGTTCTTTAGCAGCTTTCGCGATTAAAAATAACGCTTGTGACTGTGGGATTGGTGTGGAAATTGGCTGAGTGTCAGTGACTTTACGGGGAATGAGAATTACTCGAAAACCGATATCGCTACTACGAACATTATATCTAGCATCATCGCTGGCTGCGCTCCGACAACGATCGGGCGTGCTTTGCCAAGAACCCCCCCGGATCGTACAAATTTCATCATCCTTGTCTCCAGAGCCAATTTGCTCCCAAGTACTACCATCTGTCGGTGCCCCCTGATAATCGCCATACCGAGTATCCTCGCACCACTCCCACACATTACCGTGCAGATCGTACAAACCAAAAGCATTGGGTGGAAACAGCCCCACATCGGAAGTTTCTTGACGAGATATCCCCGCTACCTCACTAACGTAAGCAGTTTCCGCATGATAGTTAGCTAACTCGGCACTAATCGTCGCCCCAAAATAAAAAGGCGTAGTCGTTCTCGCTCGGCAAGCATACTCCCATTTCGCCTCACTGGGTAACTCAAAAGCTAAACCTGTCTTCTTGGATAGTTCGGCGCAAAATCTTTTGGCATCGTGCCATTCTACCCAATCGATCGGGCGGTTTTCGCCTTTAAATTGAGCAGGATTATGGTGTGTTATTTCCTCATATTGTTTTTGGGTAATCGGGTATTTGCCCATATAAAAAGGCTTGATCGTGACCAGATGTTGAGGGTATTCGTTGCTAAGACTTCTTTCCTCCTCGATTGGGGCACCCATGATAAAGCTACCGCCAGGGATGTAAACCAGCTCTAGATTTACGCCATTACCTAGCTCGATCGATAAGCACTGCACCTGATGTTGCTCGCGTCGATTGATATTCCCCTGTTCATCGACAAATACTGTCTCAAAGTCGAATGGATACTCGATCTGTTTCAGCTCTCGATTTTGCGGGTGAGGATTATTTAATGCATCCATATAGTGTGTCCTAGCTTACGTTGGTATCTATTAAATTTATAACTAACAAGTTGGTTCAAGATAGTTCAATCGATAGCTAGATAGGAACTGAAGATGTTCGATCGAGCTAATAAATTGAGGAACCTCAGCAATTAGATTATCCTCCAAATTAAGTTCGATTAGATATTTTAATTCGCCGATCTCCGTGGGAATATCCGTGATGAAATTTTTATTTAGAATGAGCTTAGTCAGATTTTTTAATCTACCAATCTCTGGGGGGATTTTTTTAATTTTGTTCTCACTTAAATTAAGGTAAGTTAGCTGTTTTAATTCGCCAATCTCTGGTGGAATGTTGGAGATATAGGTATCACTCAGATTGAGATAAGTAAGATTTGTCAATTTACCGATCTCTGCTGGTAGATCGCAAACCCAGATATAACTCGTCAGATGAGTGAGACTCGGTAACTTATCGATCGCTGCTGCTAAAGTGACGATTTGACTATTACTGAGGGTAAGATTAGTCAGATTTTTTAATTTGCTGTTTTTGGTTGGAATGAAAACAGACGTAGTATTACTGATATCGAGGTGGGTAAGGCTTTCTAATTTGTCGATCGTCTCCGAACTATCTTCGAGCGGATTACCACTCACATAAAGTTCATTTAAGTGATGTAAGTTTACTATTGTTGCTGGTAATTGGACGATCTGATTACCAGATAAGTTCAATCTAACCAGTTTTTTTAGTTTGCCGATTTCTGCTGATATATTAACGATCTTATTGGATCGAACATCGAGAGTATTTAGATTCTCTAATTCACCAATTTCTGGTGGTATTTCAGAAATACAGTTGCTACTTAAGTCAAGAACGCTTAAATTCTTTAGGATGCCAATTTCTGGTGATATTTTTAAGATTGAATTACTTCTTAAAATCAGAGTAGCTAGTTTTTTTAATCTATCGATTCCCTTAGGTATTTCGTCAATTTTGTTGTGACATAGATCGAAATAAGTTAAGTTAGATAGATTACAAATTTCTATCGGTATCTTGGTAAGTTTTGCCCACGTTATTTTAAGAAAAATTAGTTTTGTTAACTCACTGATTTCTGTCGGTATCTCTGAGACTTTAGGGCATCTCATTTCCAGACTAATCAGATTTTTTAATTTGCCAATAGTTGCTGGTATCTTGGTAAATTGCCCAAGAATGATGAGCTTAGTTAAACTCGTTAGATTGCCAATATCTGCTGGTATATCACTGGTAACAAGCTTGAGACTAGTTAAGTTTGTTAATTTGCTAATTGCAAATAACCCCTCACTAGTTATATTGCTATTTAAATTGAGACTAGTAAGATTATTTAGGTTGCCGATCTCTGGTGATATACTAATGAGCCAGTTATCCTGCAAATTAAGATCGGTTAAGTTTGTTAATTTGCCGATCGCTGCGGGAATTTCAGTAATTTTATTATTACTTAAATTAAGACTAGTCAGGTTCTTAAATTCATAAATTATTACTGGGATCTCGGTCAGGTTTTGGCCACTAAGATCGATGGTATGCACGCGCTGTACGATTGCCTCGCGCGCATCTTCCGCACCATAATTATAATGAGCGAAATAACGGGGTGGGGCACCAGCAACACCATTATCATAATCATCGTAATATCTTTTATTGTCTGCGACCATTCCTTCTATAATGGGTAACGCTCTTTCGTCGCCACAAAGTTCTAATTCGTTGATATACAGATAGTAAGGAAAAGTATGAGATTCATGAGCATCTTTTGATAATACTAATTCATAGTCAGCTTGCCATTTTGCGTAGGTATAATCGTACAGCCGAGTCGATCGAATGCCGATAATTGGGTCTTCTCGTAAGACTGCAAATGCCTGTGCGAACTCATACCACATCAGCATAGTACGTGCTGTCGGCAGTTGATAATTATCAATCCGGTGCTCTACATAATTAAAGATTTCTTGTTTTAGATCGATGTCTGTTTCTTGCGCTAAATGCTCTACGGATGGCACACAATGATGCAAACATGGATCTTCTAAAAGTGCTCTAACAGCAATTTGTCTCAATTTCAAAGACTGTTTGAGTATTTCTCTATGAACTTGTGGAAATTGAAATGCATCACCAAACGCAGTAATAACCTTGCTAACAATGACTGGATCTTCTAAATCCAGATCGTTCAATTTCTGCAATTGATAACCATCGGTGTCATTACCTCGATATGCTAACAATCTTAAAAGTTCAGCCTCGATCGAATATATGTTATTTATCCGCTGTAAAATTGCCTTGCGAGCACTTTCCGCACCCTCATAATAACCATAAGCATAACGGCGTGGGCCACCAGCACCATTATCATCATAATCATCACCATGTATTTCATTATGTCTGACCATTATGTCCATAATGGATAATGCTCGCTCGTCGCCACAAAATTTTAATTCGCCAATATATCGATCGTAATCACAAGCGTGAGATCCGTGAGAAAATTTGGCTAATACTAATTCATAATCAGCTTGCCATTTTGCGTAGGTATAATCGTACAACCGAGTCGATCGAATGCCGATAATTGGGTCTTCTCGTAAGGTAGCAAATGCCTGTGAGAACTCGTACCACATCAGCACAGTAGGTTCTGTCAGCGGTTGATAATTGTCAATCCGGTGCTCTACATAATTAAAGATTTCTTGTTTTAGATCGATGTCTGTTTCCCGAACCAAATGCTCTACAAATTGCACGCAATCGCTCAAATATTGTTCCTCTAAAGTGAGTGCTTGAAAAGCAATTTTTCTCAATCTTAAAGACTCTTTAAGTATTTCTCTGTAAACTTGTCGAAATTTAATTGGAAATCGAAGTACATGCCTAAATGCGGTAATAACCTTGCCAAAAATGACTGGATCGTCAAAATTCAGATCGTTCAATTTTTGCAATCTTCGATAATCAAAGCTATTAGGCCGATACGCAAACGATTCTAAAAGTTTCTCGAAACGCATATCCATAAATTTAATTCCTCCGATCGGTTGCTAATTTATTTGAATTCTACCAATTCTATGCGAAATCATTCTTTTTGATGAGTCCTATCTCAACGCTAAACATTATCGCAACCACATGTTTTCCTCTTCTGGCGGGAGAATTATGACAAAGCTGCAACCAGATCTGTCCATCTTCAGATCTACCCCATTATGGCCACCTGTAACAGTTAGCGTTTTAAGATTTTTTGATGACTGTAGCCACTGAGGTATTACGGTAATTTTATTGTCAGCTAAAACAAGATAAGTTAGATTTTTTAGTTCGCCAATCTCTATGGGGATTTCAGTAATGTTATTGTCAGATAAACAAAGATAAGTCAAATTTTTCAGTTCGCCGATCGCGGCTGGAATTTCGACAATCTGATTACCACTTAGACTAAGGTGAGTTAAATTTTTTAATTTGCCGATCGATGCTGATATCTCGGTAATTTGATTGTGACTTAAATCGAGACTAGTCAGATTTGTTAATTCGCAGATCGCGTCTGATATCTCGGTAATTTTATTACCAAAAAGTTTGAGGCTGGTTAACTTTGTTAATTTGCCGATCTCGACTGGGATTTCAGAGATATTTTTTCTATCCAGATCGAGTACTTCCCATTGCTCTTCAGCAGCTCGATCGATTAACTCTAATAAAGCTGGTAATTCCATCAATTATCTTCTCGCATTGCTCATTGAGATATGGCAGCACTAAAAACTTGAGTTATGTCATCTTGCTCCTGAATACCCGATAATATCTCTACAGCTTCGAGCGGTGAAATTTCGGAAATGTGAGCTAATAAATCGATCGAGGCTTTGATTCGTTCATCAATTATACGATTTATTGCTTTACCATGACTACGCGATCGTTATTTGTGAAATAGTCCTTAACTCTTTCTACTTGTTTGTGGATGATATTTTGTGGCAAGTTACTAAAATTGAAATACTCAATTGCTTTTGATTCATCACTAAGTTTTAGATCTCCTGAAACTATTCGAGATTTACAGGAAAATACTAAATCATTTTCTGCTGGTTTCGAGTAAATTCCGATCGTTTTTTCGACGATAATATCCAATCCTGTTTCTTCTTTTACTTCTCTAACTACACAGTCCCAATGTGTTTCGCCATTTTCTACACTACCACCTGGTAAATTTCAGAGATTGAGATCTGTTCTCAAGCACCACAAAACTCTATTTTCTACATCTGTGATGATGGCAAATGCCCCGATCGTAAAAGTTTGTTTCATATTGCTAATCGATAATTACAGAAGAGATAGCGCAAACATCCGATCGCAATATTTTGCATTCGATCGATCTGATTTATTATTTATCTATTCTTTATAGCCTAGCTGATTCAATGCCGATTGACTTATCAAAAATAGAAATCACAGCAGTAATAGCAATCAATAATGAAACTAGTTTCATGTTAATTATCCTAAATGATTAGATTGCAATCCTTGACTATTTCGTCAAGAATATCGAGTGCATTTTGTAAGTTTTCTGCTTCGCCACTTTTTCGATATATGTTGGCAGCGGTACGAAGGTCGTCGATCGCGCCTTGGATATCGCTCAGGTGTGTGTACTTCAACTCTACACGAGCCATGTATCCTTCCGCCAAATTAGGATCGAGCGAGATGGCTTGGTTATAGTCAGCTAGAGCGCCTTGAAGATCGTTGAATTCATTTCTTTTCAAAAGCCCGCGACTGTAGTAAGCCATTGTTAACTGAGGATCGAGCGAGATTGCTCGATCGTAGTCAGCTAGGGCACCTCGAACATCTTTGAGTTCATTATTCTTCAAAACGCCACGACTGTAGTAGGGAATTGCTAATTGAGGATCGAGAGCGATAGTTTGGTTGTAATCAGCTAGAGCAGCTCGGACATCGCTCAGGTGCCAGTAGTTCAGTTCTGCACGCAGCAAGTATGCTACTGTGAAGTTAGGATTGAGAAATATGGCTCGATCGATGTCGCTAACAGCTCCTTGGGGGTCGTTTAGTTGCCTGTATTTCAGTTCTGCACGCAGGAAGTATGGTTCTACCAAGTCAGGTTCGAGTGCAGTGGCTCGATCGTAGTCGGCTAAGGCACCGTTAAAGTCATTTAAACTATATTTCTTTAGCATCCCACGACAAACATGGGCACTTGTATAGTCTGGGGCGATCGCAATGGCTCGATCGTAGTCAGCTAAGGCTCCTTGGGGGTTGTTCAGTCGATTTTGCTTCACTACTCCCCGCAGGTGGTATGCTCCTGCTAAGTTAGGATTAAGAGCGATCGCCCGATCGAAGTCAACTAGGGCACCTTCGGGGTCTTGATTCGCTAACCCGCGCTCGCAGTAAGCTTGGTAAGTTTGCAAGTCTTGAAAATCGTTATCTGCCATAGTTAAAGGTGAAAAATAAACTAAGTAATTGATGCCGAAACTATAAAAACTTAAAGTTATCGATCGTGGGTAAATAATTTAATAATATTCTTTGACTCGATCGATAAATATGGATGATAAATAGCTACTTTTAACTAGCGATCGAGTATCGAGTAGCCCGATCGCTGGTTAATTTATAAGTTAAAACACACCATTTTTTGATAAAATTACAGAAATAGTCGATCGTTTTTATAAAATTAATTAGAGTACACCGCATCTAGAGCTTTATACATAGAGTTGTAACTTGCATTACAAGAAGATCCTACGCGAGCATCGTTGTAGGTAATCTTAATAGAATCTTTAGGTGCCACAGCTCGATTGAGTTTATAAACTCCAGATTTACCGTCTATTTTCCAGTTAATATTAGTTCCAATAGGAATGGTATTATTGGTAGAGTTGACGACATTCATAAAGTTATAGTAATCCACATCTGGATTTGGGTAAGGTTTATACGTACAGGTCAAATTCATAATACGTGCTGATTGAATAATAGGTTTCTGTGCTTGTAGAGTTGTTTGTTTGTCTGACTTCTGTCGGACAATATTACTAGCAGTAAGATCGGTAGCCGATCAAAAACCAGATATAAATATGGAGCCTAATGCGGCTACTAATGACAGCGTTTTTTTAATTTTCATGATTGTTGTCTGTGAATAAAATGAAAAATATTTGAGTGAGATCGCCAGATTAGAGTAAAAATGGGAAAATACCGAGACAGAAAAGATGCGCGATCGAAACATACTTTCAACCAGCGATCCTGCTACGCCATCGCCAATTAATCGATAAATTAAGATACACCACCTTTTGATGGGATTCCTGAAACAAGCGATCGAACGCACAATTCAATAAATCTTATCCTAAATTATTTTGTTACACCCCAAGATTTCAACAGCTTTTGAGTATCGATGAGATATTTAGATTCTTGATTTTTTTCAGCTAGATCGGCTGCTTTGCGAACATCTTCGATCCCACCAAGGCGATTGTTGAGTTTGGTATATTTCAATTGACCGCGACTTTGATATGCATCTGTAAATTCATAATCCAGTGTGATGGCTTGGTTAAAATCACTCAGAGCACCTTGGAAATCTTTGAGTTTGTCCGCCTTCAACTTACCGCGATGGTGGTAAGTATTCGACAATGTATATTTGTTCCCAGTATCATTTCGTTCATGTTCGAGCAACGAGATGACACGATCGAAGTCAGCTAAAGCACCCTGGAAATCATTGAGTTTGTCCGCCTTCAACTTGCCGCGATCGATGTAGGAATATTCATATTTAGGACTGAGTTTAATGGCTTGATTATAGTCAGTAAGGGCACCTTGGAAATCATTGAGTTTGTCCGCCTTGAATTTGGCACGACTGAGGTAGACATCTGTGTTGTCAGGCGCGAATTTAACAGCTTGGTTATAGTCAGCGAGCGCACCTTGGATATCTTGGAGTTTTTCCACCTTGAATTTGGCGCGACTCCTGTAGATAAATTCATCTTTAGGTGCGAGTTTAATAGCTAGATCGTAATCAGCAAGACCACCTTGGGTATCGTTGAGTTTAGCAGCTTTCAAATCGCCCCGCGATCTATAAGCCCGTGTGTAATTAGGATTAAGTTTAATAGCTTGGTTATAATCATCGAGCGCCCCTCGAACATCTCCTCGGCTGACGCTGACTTTCCAATCGCCGCGACGAACATAAGCCTCTGGATGTCTAGGATTGAGCTTGACGGTTATCTCTGGATCGCCCGAACTGGACTCGATAAATTTTGGATCTGGCTGAGAGATCGCCTTATCGATCGCATAGGTTAGAGCAACAGTGGTAATAAGTAAGAACGCGGCAAGAAATTTCATGTGAATTACCTAAAAAAATAGATCTTCCCACTCAGGTCGCTCCATCCGCGAACCAGTTAACTTAGAAGACGAGCGGTTATCGTGAGATAGTTGCTTAGGTTAACAACTCCCCGTTCGCCCGAAATTGGAGAATTTATCCTCTCGGAAAGCTCTTGATATATTCATGAATTTCATTATTTGGAAAATCTGCTGTTTCAGTTTTATCTTTTGTATGTGTAATAGGGTTAGAATACCTTTCGGCGTGGTATTTTTTGCCCTCAAAAGTTTTTTGGGCAACAGTTGCCAACGCTTTGTAATCAATCACATTTACGAGGCAAACATCTGAAAAAATTGAAACACCGTTAACTTTTGCGATCGGCGTTCCGCGTTTGCAGCTTACTTGAATTAGCGTTTCAATTTCTGATGATTTTAAGGCCATCTGATTATCTGCAATGCCTTCTTTCAGTTAATCCATAAACGTCCATATCCAGGTTGCTAATTTTTTTGTAATCAGCTTCAAAAAAATTCATTGTTGCACTACCGAAGCTTTTCTCAACCCATGCGACTTTTCCTTTTACTTTAGCGGTGGGATTGATTTTTAAGGGTGGAGAAAGTTTAGCTAACTCCTCGGCTTTATTTTTCATTACAGTAAAGTCAGTTGGAACAGATGAAGCCGTTTTATTTGTTACAGCTATATCTTTTGACGATTTATCGCTCGATTTAGAACATCCAACTAAACCAATAACACTCAACAAAATCAAACTGCCATAACCAAGTAATCTAAACATCATTCCTTGTGAATTTCCAGATTTTCGTGGAGTCGGTGTAAACCGTCGATTTACTTGCATACTGGCTTGGTTTGTCAGCAAAATCCTGGCAGCTTGATTTGATTGCGGAAACATTTCGCCTAATTTTTGCCAACTTTCCTGACCATCTTTGGCACCTAAATCGTTCGGTAGAAGTTGTCCATCATGAAGTATTTCAATGACTTTTGATGAGCCAGAAGATTCGTGTTGTTGCCCATTTTTGTTAATGTGAATTCGCATGACTTTATTATTCGATCGTATAATTAGAGAGTATCTTTATTTTTGTTTCAACATCATCTTCCTTGCTTTAAATGTAATGTATCGTAAAAGTCCAGTTGGCTTGGCACTTTACATTCTGTTATAACGCTCAAATGCTTGTCAATTCGTAAATTTAGAATTGCTGGAGCCTCTCCGACAGGAGATAGAGCTAGTGCAAGATATGATACCAATTTAAAGTGAGTAAATGACAGATTGGCTCCTCCCCTTTATAACTATCCATTACCCACAGATTTGGCGATTATCTCCGATAGGCTACGCCAACGCCAAATACTTGAATTTCATCAGTGAACGATCGTTTTACAAGGGTTTTGGCGATTTGGGTTTCACCTAGTAGGGGCAATTCATGAATTGCCCCTACTAGGTGAAACCCTCAGCCCAGCTAGCATGTATGGATCTGTGGGTAATGGATAGCCTTTATAAGGGGAGGCTGGGAGGGGTAGAGATCTGTCGCTTGGATTCAAGAAATTGGTATGAGATTATCAATTATCAATTAATTCTAAAGAGCATCTTCCAAGACATGACGAGTACTATTCCACGTCCAGATCCCAGCGATCGTCACAATGATGCTCATGCCCCATAATATTGGTTGCAATCCGAATCGATCGGTCAGCGGACCAGTAATAACTAGTGGAACGCTCAGGGCAATATTCACGGCATTATTCTGAAAGCCAAATACTTTACCACGCATCGACTCTGGTGTTTTTTCTTGAATCAGTGTTTGCATTGGTACGGCAATTAATGAAGCTCCAAGTCCTAAAATTCCAGCACAGAATAAACCAACCCACAAATTATTCACGAATGTAAATATGGCGAGGACGATACTCATCCCAATAAACCCAATTAATGGTAGAGATTTTTGCTGAATACGACTACCCCAATGACCTAAAATTCCAGAGCCAAAGACTAATCCAATCCCCATTGCTGCCACCAGAAATCCAAATTGCTCGGGTTTTAGACCTACTTCCGCTGTAAGTTTAATTGATAGGATTGGCAATGCAGCGATCGTTGAAAATAGTACTGCTAATTGCAGCATCGCGTTTAGTAATATCTTGTTGCTACGAAGATATTCAAACCCAACCTTTAACTCATTCCAAGGATTAATTTTTCGAGTATGTTTGCTCCTATCGATCGTTTCCTCAACTCGAACTAATTGACCCAGTCCGGCTGCAACAAAATATAGTGATGCCACTAAAATCTCTTGCGAACCACTTTTACTAATACTAGTTACTGCTGTCAAAATCGGCTCGGCAATTGCGAATCCTACGACGATCGAAGCAACTTGAGTAGTAGTAAATAGCGCATTTGCTGTCAATAAATTCTCTGGCTTAACTACTAGTGGAATCGCAGACTGTTCTGCTGGTGCAAAAGCTTGAGTGATCGTCGAAATTGCGAATGTTATTATTAATAAAACTATAAATTCTTTGGGCAAAATTGGCAGCAGTAAAATCAGACCCCCACGGATAATATCTGACACTACCATGACTTTTTTTTTGGGATAGCGATCGACAAATATTCCCGCCGCCGCACCAAATAAAATCGCCGGAATCGTGGTAGCAACCATTAAATATGAGCTAGAAGATGCTGCATACTTCACCGGAATATTGTAACTAGTCAATAATGCAATCGACATCACTATCAGTACTTTATCCGCCACCTGCGACAGAACTTGTCCAGTCCACAAGAATAGGAATGGTCGATTTTTGAGTAGAGCCTTAAATCCACTCGCCTCTGTAGGGGTTTTCGCAGGTATCATAGGCTGAATAAGGAAAAGGGGAAGGGGGTAAAGGGGACGGGGGTAAAGGGGAAGGGGTAAAGGGGAAGGGAAGAAGCTTACATTTAAACTCACTATTCACTATTCACTATCCACTATTCATTACTCTCAACTCACGTCTGTTGCGATTGTACCCACTTATGGGTCGAAAAATTTGACAGTGTGTGACGATTAATCTAGTGGACAGTGGATCGTCGATCGTGGATAGTAAATAGTAAGTATTAATTCGTCTCACGCTGCTAATGAACTCTACCATCGAATATCTAACTACTCAACTCGATCGAGCGATTATTGCCGCATTAGGGGATGATTATGCTGGTACAGATCCTCTGTTGGGATTATCGAGCAATCCTAAATTTGGGGATTATCAGGCGAATATGGCGATGGGACTCGCCAAAAAATTGGGACAACAACCTCGATCGATCGCCCAATTGATCGTCGATAATCTAGATGTAGCGGAAGTCTGCGAAGCTCCGCAAATTGCTGGTCCAGGATTTATTAATTTTACTGTCAAAACCAGTTATCTCACCACTCAACTCCAAGCAATGCACCTCGATAGTCGCTTGGGTGTGGCTGTTGCTGACAAACCGCAACGAGTGGTAGTAGACTTTTCTAGTCCGAATATTGCTAAGGAAATGCATGTCGGACACTTGAGATCGACTATCTTAGGCGATTGTATCGCACGGGTGTTAGAATTTCGCGGTCACGATGTGCTTAGACTCAATCACGTTGGCGATTGGGGTACCCAATTTGGGATGTTAATTCTGTATTTGCGGGAAGCTTATCCAGAAGCTTTAACGACTGCTGACGCACTGGATTTAGGCGATATAGTTGTTTTATATCAGAAAGCTAAAAAACGTTTTGATGAAGATGCCCAATTTCAGGAAGCAGCGAGAAAAGAAGTAGTTAAATTACAAGCAAAAGATCCTGACACTATCAAAGCTTGGAATTTGTTGTGCGCTCAGTCGCGACGGGAATTTCAGGTGATTTATGACAGATTGAATATTAACATCGCCGAACGCGGCGAATCTTTTTACAACCCTTATTTAGCTGCGATAGTTGACGATCTACGGAAGACGGGATTATTAGTCGAAAGCGACGGCGCACAATGTGTTTTTCTCGATGGATTTACGAATAGAGAGGGCAATCCCCTGCCCCTCATTGTGCAAAAAACCGACGGTGGTTATAACTATGCTACGACCGATTTAGCCGCCGTCAGATATCGGATTGAGATCGATCGAGCCGATCGAATTATTTATATCACCGATGCGGGACAAGCAGATCATTTCGCCCAAGTTTTCCAAGTAGCAAGATTGGCTAAATGGATTCCCCCACATGTCGAGATTACTCACGTTCCCTTTGGATTAGTATTAGGTGAAGGTGGGAAAAAAATTAAAACTAGAGATGGCGAATCAATTAAATTAAAGGAATTACTCGACGAATCGATTGGGCGGTTTCGCAACAATTTAGAATCGCGTCTCACCGCAGACTCAAAAACAGAAACACCAGAATTTATTGCCAATAGTGCTGAAATTGTCGGATTAAGTGCCGTTAAATATGCTGACTTGAGTCAAAATCGACTGAGTAATTATATCTTTAGCTTCGATAAGATGCTGGCAGAAATAGGCAATACAGCACCTTATATGATGTATGCCTATGCCAGACCCCAAGGGATTAGTCGTAAAGGCAATATTGATTTCGATAACCTTGGAGACAACGCTCAAATTATCCTTAAGGGAGAACTAGAACTTACTCTCGCAAAACACCTCCTACAGTTAGGCTCGATTATTACTGAAGTCGAGCAAGATTTACTCCCAAACCGATTGTGTCAATACCTATTTGAACTCAGTCAGAAATTCAATCAATTATATGCAGATGACCTAAATTATCCTATTCTGAAAGCTGAAGAACCTCTCCGTACATCTCGTTTGATTTTATGCAATCTCACTGCTAAAACATTAAAGTTAGGATTGAGTTTACTTGGTATTTCAGTATTAGAACGAATGTAATTACCTGGATGAGGGTCTTAATTTAATATGATACGCACATCTTGAATCAGCGACTCGCTCAATGTAAGTAAAGGTTACCCCTACAGGTTAATTTTGTAGGGGATTTCCAATAACTTCACTTATTTTACTAGGATAATTAGGTCAACTTTGCACCACAACTTTTACAGAAACTAGCATCGAGATCGTGGCTGGACAGTTGACACTTTGGACAGACGGTATTCACCTTATTAGTACTCTTGGCGACTTGCTTAATCAAGTCCCCTAGTTGCCAAGGGATGAGTGCGATTCCGGTGAGAATCATCAATACTGTCATCAATTTGCCCGCCTGAGAAGTTGGCGTAATATCGCCAAATCCCACCGTTGTCATGGTAGCGACAGCAAAGTAAACTGCATCAAAAAAAGTACCAAATTGATTGGGGTTGACAGGATGTTCGACTTGGTAAATCAAGCCTGAATAAATAAAAATAATTGAGAAGATTGTAAATAGAATGCGAGTGACGATCGAACTATCTTCTCGATCGAGATTTCCCAACAAAGGCTTATCCTCAACAAATCGGATTAGTCTTAGAATCCGAAACCAGCGCAAAATTCGCACAAAACTTACATCTGTTACCCCAGTTAATACTGGGAGAATCGCAATCAGATCGATGAGCGAGTAGAAGCTGAATATGTACTTTGATTTTTCTGGTGCAGCGATCAGCCGCAGCAGATACTCAATGGCAAAGATCGATAAAATAACTGTATCGATTCTGCCGATGAGCGATCGCAAATCTGAAGAAATTGGATATGTTTCCGCTACAAAAATACCTGTAGAAACTAAGACTAATCCCGTAATGAATAAATTAACTATTCTGCCGATCGGATTTTCTATGTCTTCTAAATAAAGGGAAATTTTATCGGTGGGGATCGTGGAAAATTTCAAGATACCAGGAATATTAATCGATTATAATGATTGAAGTAGTCAGTAGGTGCTAATCGGCACTAAGACAACTCATCGCTAACAACCAATAACAACATCGAAATAAACAAAAAATAAGAAATCACAAGTAATATTTATGGCTAAATGGGATGTAAGCAGGTTTTTAAATACCGTTAGCTACTTTGGGGCAATTCCCGTCTTCAGCGATATCCAACGCTGGCTAACAGGTGTATCAGAAGATCGATCTACTACTGATGGAGGGAGAACTTTGGAAATAATTTTGGTTTTTGGATCGATGGGCGAAATTGGGGCATTGGTTGTCCAGCAACTACTCAAGAGCGGCTATCGAGTCAGAGCTGCGGTTTCGGATTTAAGCTTGACACCATTTAGTGTACCTGCAAACGTTGAATATGTGCAGAGATCGCTAGAAAATTGTGATGAAAGTCACACAGAACGTGTGATGGAAGGGGTGAGATCGATGATTGTTTGCCCCGATCCTCAAAGTTCTTTGTCAGCAGCGGCTTTGGCTAATTTGATTACGGCTGCAAGTACTTATTTACATACAACTACTAAGTTACAGCTTTTTGATTTTGCCCGACCAGATGTCAATCTCCAAGCGACATGGGGTGCCGTAGATGATGTAGTGATGGGTGGGGTGAGTGAGAGTGCAATTCGATTGGGAACGGGTTATGCTGTCTTTAGCGGCAATGTCTCGATCGATAATTCCGGTGGATTTGCCTCTGTACGTACCCGCAATTTCGATCCTAGTTTGAATTTAAGTAATTATCGAGGAATCGAATTACGAGTTAAAGGTGACGGACAAAGATACAAGTTCTTCATTCGCACTGAGGCAAGATGGGATGGAGTGGGTTATGCTTATTCTTTCGATACGAATGCTGGTGAATGGATGACAATTTCTATTCCATTTGGCGATTTAGTTCCAATATTTCGAGCAAAAACTGTTAGTGATGCTGCACCGATCGATCTGACACAGATTTGTTCGTTTCAGTTAATGCTGAGTAAATTTGAATACGACCAAGCTTTAAATCCTCGCTTTAGCCCAGGTTTATTTTCGCTCCAGATCGAATCAATTTCTGCTGATGGTGGACAGATTACGCCACAATTAGTCATCATCGATTCGATTTCACTCCCAGCCGATTTGGTTGCTAAACTTCAGACTGCTAATCTAGCATATTCGATCGTTCGAGCTGAAAATTTAGACCCCCAGATGGCCGCAATGATTGCGGTTAAATCGATCGCGCAACCAGAAACAGTCGGACAAATATTAGGGCATTAAATCTAGTGGGCAATTGACAGTAACGTTAGGTATTTTACCTGCCACTCCAGCGTAACATTTTCCTTCATGGTAAGTACGGATCGTTATTGCTAATAATTAAATTATCATTATTTATTGAAACAATGTTGAGAGAATTTGCGTCCAAGGTAATGAATCTATCATAAATTGCATTTATCGTCTCGATCTAAGACTATGGCAACAAAAATATACTATGGCGAGAATCTCTAAGCAATAAGATAATCGTGAGAGAGTATAATCGATCGAAGAACTAGAAATAGCGACTAAATTTATCAAACGGGATGCAGATATCATGAAACCAAGCAGCATTAGTCCTAGGGTTTTCGCCATATTGTGTGCAACTAGCCTCACAATCGGGATGGCGACACCTGCAATTACCGTTACACCACCCTCTAAATCTACTTCTACTCAGAAAACGCCCCCACCAGCAAAAGTTATCCCATCGATAAAAGCTACCCCACCGACAACAGCAACTCCTGCCAACACCCCAACCCCACAACCAGCAACAACAAATCATCATCTACCACTAGTTGCTGTACCGACGCTAACACCAACAACCCTCAGAAACTTTACTAACCTCTACGGACAAGTCTTAGCGGTCAAATTTACCCCTAATCAGCAGCAAAAAATCTCTCAACGGTTGAGTAGAGAATGGATGGCTAATTTAGGATTGCGGAATACCGTTTTCCAAACCATTGCGATGGAACCACAAATCATCAATGCTACCCCTGATGAACGCAGTCAACTTCAAGCTAAATTAGTAGGGAATCTCCGCCAGCAGGTACTAGATGGCGATGCTGACGCGCTCTGGTTAGTGTCTTTCTATGATGCTGCTCCCAAAAACTGGTTAGCACCAGGACAACCGCCATTAACCCGTATGACTAGCGATATCAGTGCGGATGCTCTCTGTTTTATGGTGAATGAAGTCATGGGTAAATCGGTGGCTACTCCCGATAGTAAGCTCAAAAATTCGATCGCAGCTAAACTCACGGCTGAATATGCCAAGATTCCAGCTAATACTAAACAAGAACTCTCCAGATTACCCTCTGCTTGGCTGAGATTTAAAGATACTGAGTGGTTCCAGCGGGGAGATGATTTTCGCGAACAAATGCGGATTCACTGGGGAAAAAATCTCGAAGCTTATGTTCCCGAACTTAGAGAAATGAGCAAACTCAGACGCGATCGGTTCGCAAAGCTTAAAGCAGATCCTAACATTCAGTGGGATCGCATGAACTATGTTCAACGCCAAGCTGCCTTACAGAAATCGGAACCAGAGTTCCAAACTAGTGTCCGCACTCTAGCTCAAGTTAAAACAGTTCAGTTAAATAACTATATTTCTACCATGCAGGTAGCTAGTTCGATTGGTAATTCGCCTACTCGTTATTCTGTTAGATTAAAAATTAAGTAAATTCCATAAAAAAGATTCTTGCCAATAGAGATTAATCGATCGATTAAGCGACAATTATTCCAAGTAATGATGATTAATCGATCGATTAACAAAGGTATGAGGATGATGACGATCATTTTTCTAAGATCGACTAACTTGCAATACATTCATTGCTGTTTTAATCAACTGAAAATAATAAGGCTTCGTAATATCGATAGTTTCGATCGAATCTTTCAAACCAATTAATTCTGCTACTTTTTTACCCTTATCGATTGCTAAAGTTATTCCTTGAGCATTGACGATCGTCAGTCGTTCTCGATCGGCCGATAGACTGCAGTCATAATCTCTTTCTTGATAATTAAATTTACCAGTCTGTGCCGAAACTGGTAAGCGAACACTGATTACTTCCAGCTCGATCGATTTAGAATCCTTCCAGTTATTTTCCTTGAGTTTATAAGCAATATCTAAATATTTTGGCAGTGGAAAATAGTCGCCAAATCGCCACGCGATCGCTTTTATCCCTCTAGGAAATTCCGGCGTATCAACAGTAAATTTGAGATGTCCTTTGCCGACTATTTTTTGTTCTAACACCCGCACGTTTGCCGTCCAAAATACTGGATCGGGATTCTCCATTCCACAAGGATGAATTGCATTAATTTGCTCGTATAGTGATGTGTTAATTGCCGCTAGATCCGCCTCCGCATCGATTTTGACTAAATACTTGAGATGCTCAATTTCTAGACATTTGTGAGCGAATTCACTGAGCTGCTGTTGAAATTTCTCTAGATTCTCTGTAGGCAATGAAAAGCCACCCGCCGCTCGATGTCCGCCATACTTACCCAATAGATCGTGACAATATTGCAAAGCACGAAACACATCAAATTCAGGAATACTCCGAGCTGAACCTCTGATATGATGTTCGTCTTCATTGGTACCGATAAATACCGGAACGCCATATCGTTCTACTAACCGCGAAGCGACAATCCCAATTACGCCATGATGCCAGCCAGGATAAACGATAACTAACACCCGATTTTGCTGGATATTATATTTACCATTCTCGATTAGATCGATCGCCTCTTGTTCGATCGCGGCACACATATCTTGACGTTGTTTATTCACCTGTTCGCATTGAATCGCTCTAGCTAATGCCACACTCATATCGTCAGTTGTCAGCAAATTAATGATAATCTGAGGATCGTCAATTCTACCGATCGCATTAATCCTTGGGCCTAATCTAAACCCAATATCTTCGGGTTTCATTGCTGTATTCTTCGCCGCCGTTCCACCTTGAGTACCAGACATTTCAATTAGGGCTTGAATCCCAGTAACTTGCGAGTTTGGTAATAGCTTCAATCCTTGCTTGACTAAGCGACGGTTAATCCCCGTTAATGGTGCTAAATCGGCGATTGTCCCCAACGTAAATAATTCCAATAACTCATCGCTCAAAGATGGTTTATTCAACCTGGCGGATAACTCCAAAGCCAAAATATAAGCGACTCCCACTCCCGCAATTGCCCGATAAACCGAAGACTCAGCAATCAATTTCGGATTAAGAATCGCATTTGCTGGCGGCAATACTTGCGGTAAGTCATGGTGATCTGTTATGATGGTAAGTAGACCCAATTCTACAGCTCTAGCGATCGCATCCACAGCAGAGATGCCGTTATCCACCGTGATAATTAGCTTGACACCCTCAGCGTGAAACTCTTCAACAATTCGCCGATTGATGCCATAACCATCCGACATCCGACTAGGAATGGCATAATCGACATCCGCACCCAGTGCTGAGAGAGCGCGCAATAGCAACGCAGTACTAGTCATCCCATCCGCGTCATAGTCCCCACAAATCGCAATCTTGGACTTCTGCTCGATCGCGTCTACTAATAAATCTAAACTAATCTCCAGATCGGGAAACTCCGTCAACGGCGAAGGTAATTCTGCCGTCTCTGGATGAATAAACAACTCGGCTTGCTCGATCGTCTCGATCCCGCGATTCATCAATACCTGAGCGAGTAGTGGTGATGTTGCCTCTTCAGGTGTGAGCGTAATTCCCGCCGCTAGCGTTGCAGCCTGGGATGGATTACTCGGTGATATTTGCCAGCGGTGTTGGGGAAGCATAACAGTCTGTAAATGCAGGTTTATACCATCAGATCCGATTGTACCAGAGATATAATTTGAAACCTGTCCTCATCTATAAATTAATCATTTGTCTATTATCGATCGCCCTGAGATTCTTTTAATAGAATGTAATCAACATTGGTATAACCGCCATCGACGACTATATTTGCTCCAGTTATAAAACTCGCAGCATCAGATATTAAAAAACTGACAACCTTGGCAATTTCTTCCGATCGTCCATTTCGAGCTAAAGGTGTAAGTGAAACCGCTGTCATGGAAGCCTTTGTAGACATATCTGTATCAATCCAGCCAGGTGCAATTGAATTGACTCTGATATTTTGAGAGCCGAAATTGTTACTCAAACTTTTAGTAAGATTAATCAGAGCTGCTTTGCTGACAGCATAAGATATACTCGCAAAAGTTCCAGTTAAACCATCAGTACTGCCAATGCTAACGATCGATCCACCATCGCAAATAGAAGATTGTAAACCCTGTGCCAGTAGCAGTGTCGTAGTCAAATTTACTTCGATCGTTCGATCCCAAATATCTAAATCAAAATTCTGAAAATCCTCAAATTCCAATGTAGCTGCATTGTGAACGATCGCGTTAAAAGTAATTGCTTTGATGGTACTAATAAAAGTGAGAGTTTGTTGTCGATCGGCAAAATTTACTTGATAAAGTTCGACTCGATCTCCCAACTCTACTTTAAGCAACTTAGCTTCAGCAGATCCAGTATTATATGTACCATAAACCGTGAATCCTTCACTGACAAGCTGTCGGCAAATCTCTTTGCCAATTCCTCTCGACACACCTGTAACAATTGCTTTTTTCACAGATATCTTAATTTATCTAAGTTTAGAACAATATAGAACTCAGTAGGATCTGGCGCATTCAGTGGTGCGTTTTTAGCAAACCGAGCTGGGAGATCGGGATTAGCCAGAAACGGAACGCCAAAAGCCACAGCATCGATTTTACCACTAGAGATCGTCGCTTCTGCTTCCTCTGCCAACCGTTCTTAAATTTTATCTATTTCCACCAACATAGACAATTGAGCCAACCATTTTGGCGTTGCTGCTTTTGGTTGCGATTGTAAGTGTGCCATTCTTGCGCAGCTTGGTAGATAAATTCAGTATAACTAGGCGATAAACAGGGGAAGGTGGTTAAGTCAGTAATTTTAAGTTTTTGTTGAATTGCCAGTGCGAGGATTTGAATTAATTCTGGTGCATTTTGACCGACGATTTCCGCACCAAGAATTTGTCCTGTACGAGTGACGACAATTTGACAAAATCCACTAGTTATATTATTTAAAATTGCCTGAGGGCAGGTTTTTAAATACTTTTGGAGGATAATTAGATCCCGTCGAGGACTATTTGTGGCAGCACCTATTGTCATCCCTACTCGTGCTAAAGGAGGATCTGTGTAGACAGCCCACGGCAGTCGATCGTAACTGCTATAATCAACTTTTATTTTCCGCCAATTCAGAGCATTATGTACGACAATTTTAGCTTCATACTGAGTTAAGCTTTGACTGTGATAGCCACCTAAAACATTCCCACAAACATTTCCACAAGCATAAATTTGAGGATGAGATGTTCGCAATTTATTATCGATCGAAATACCTTTATCGGTATGATCTATACCTACCCCAGCCAGATTAAATGGTTCGATAAATGGTCGATCGGGTAATGCGATAAAAATTTCATCGACATCGATCGACTCATCCCCCATTACGACCAATTTAGATCGATTTTCTTGGCTGACTTTGGTAACGATCGTTGCCAGATAAACTCGCACTCCATCTGCTTCTAGTTGCGCCTGAATTAGATTGGCAAAATCTAGATCTTCGTAAGGTAAAATCTGTTCTGTTTCAACGATAAGTTTTACCTGACAGCCCAATTTTGCTAGGGTTTGTGCTAATTCTACCCCGATCGATTCTGCCCCAATAATCGCCCACCGCAGCGGAATTTCTCGTTCGACTAAACTTGGCAATCGATCGAGTGTCAGGTATCCAGCCGATTGAATCCCAGGAATTATCGGATAATCAGAAACCGAGCCAGTCGCAATTAAATAAGCGCGAGCGCGGAGATATCTTTGGTTGATATTAAACGCCAAATGGGGGCGACGACAAAATTCACCCGTACCGAAGATCGTATCTACACCCATCGCCGCCAATAGAGCGGGACTAGATTCTTGTTCCAGTCGATCGATCGCTGTATAAGCATACTTCCAGGGATAGCTAGATGGCGACTGAATCTGTCCGCGATTCGTTTGAATGGTTTTGGCGATCTGAGCCAAAGCATAGGGGTAGAAATCGCTCTGGGGATGGACTTGACCGTTAGCTGGATGGGGCAAGATCAGCGCAACCCGCGCCTGTAAATTCACAGCCTCGATCGCCGCTACACGTGCCGCCGCTGTCGCACCAATAATTACTAAATCGTATTCTAAAGCCAAAATTCGGGGTGTGGGGGTGTTTGGGTGTGGGGGTGTTTGGGTGTTGGGGTGTGGGGGTGTTTGGGTGTATATTTCCTTTACCCTTTACCCTTTACCCTTTCCCCTAAAGCATAAAGCTTAAAGTCTAGCCAAACCGATAACCAAAGCCCCCAACAGTAGTGATATACTGCGGTTGAATGGGATCGATTTCGACGACATGTTGGGTGCGAGCATCATCACAGGTAACTTTTTATGCGTTTAGATCTGAGTACTTGGACAGAAGTTGAAACTTATCTTCAGACATCTACTGGGATAATTATACCGATCGGTTCGACCGAACAACACGGCCCGACGGGATTAATTGGCACGGATGCCATTTGTGCAGCAGCTATCGCCGAAGCTGTAGGTACC
Source organism: Chamaesiphon sp. VAR_48_metabat_135_sub (assembly GCF_031418915.1). Taxonomy (NCBI): domain Bacteria; kingdom Bacillati; phylum Cyanobacteriota; class Cyanophyceae; order Gomontiellales; family Chamaesiphonaceae; genus Chamaesiphon; species Chamaesiphon sp. VAR_48_metabat_135_sub. The sequence goes on from NZ_JANOJV010000170.1 coordinate 28,286, forward strand.
GCTACTCAAGCACTAGTTGCACCGACAATTAATGTGGGTATGGCATTACATCATACTGGCTTCCCAGGTACGATTAGTTTGCGCCCGAGTACGATGATCCTGGTCATCCGAGACTATCTTACCTGTTTAGCTCGATCGGGATTTACAAAGTTCTTTTTTATTAACGGTCATGGCGGCAATATTGCTACTCTAAAAGCAGCTTACTCCGAGACATACGCGCATTTAGCCGACTTGAATATACCTAATATAGATCGAGTAGAATGTCAAACTGCCAACTGGTTTATGTCTGGCAGCGTGTATCGTCTAGCTAAAGAATTATACGGCGATCGAGAGGGTTCTCACGCCACGCCTTCTGAAGTTGCACTGACTCAATATCTCTATCCCGAGTCAATTAAATCTGCACCATTGGACTCAAATAATCTCTCTTCAGAACGCAAAATTCTCGGTGCAACAGATTTTCGCCATCGTTATCCAGACGGTAGAATGGGTTCAGATCCCAGTCTCGCCACCCCCGAACATGGCAAGCAATTCTTCGATTTATCTGTCAAGGATCTCACCGCTAGTTATCTAGAATTCCTAATGAGTGAATAACGGCACTCTCGCATTGATGGCGGTATTAGCACGGATAAGGGGTAAAGGGAACAACACGATCGAATTTTGGCAGATTACAATACTTTTCTGACCCTAACCGTAGGAAAGCCCTACTTATTACTTATTACTTATTACTTATTACTTGACCGGAACACCTACGGACTTTAAAAAGTTACGCAAGCGAATCAATAATAATATTTCTTTGATCTTGGGATTACTAGTCGCGGAAATGGCATTGTCACGATCGAGTTTTTGTTGGGCATTGACAACTAATTCAGCAAAATCGGCCGCCGACAGAGCTTTGCCATCCAGGGGAGATCGCCCTTCAGTAATAATCTCTGCTCTGAGGACTTCCTCTGGAATATCTTTATCTGGCGGTAGATCTACCGCCTTAACTGGGGAGAAGATTTGCCAGCCAAAGATCGTCAAAAATGTGACTTGGGCTAAGAAAGTGTCAATTTTTAAGCGCATCGATTCAGGGATGATATTTCCCAGCTAAAAGTTAAGTATCGATTCTGTCGATCGGCAGCTACATCAACAAAAAAGTGATAGTATGTATCAACATCCGCATTTTAACTACACAAAATCTAGTATTTGATGACCTTGCTCTATGCATCAACCAAATATACCTCCCCGTAGTAAAAATAGATCGTCATCGTCAAAACGTCCATCGACAAGCTCGAAGGTACTGGGAGTCAACCAGATCCAGCAACAGCGGAAAGTGACACAATTGCCGCAGCACAATTCAGATCCAGTCTGGCTGAAATCGCTGTTAACACTGCAACAGGGATCGCTAGTATTATTTTGCAGCATTTTTGGGTTGAGTTCGATCGTTTATGGCTACACCGTCTACACTCAAGACATGTGGAAGAGTCAACACTCACAGTTAAGAAGGTTACAAAAACAGGAACGTCAACAAGGCGTGATGGATGAAAATCTCAAGCAACAGATGGCTAAAACAGCAGAGCAGCCAGGAAGTGGTTTCGTTGCACCCAGCCCCGATAAAATTGTCTTTATCCCCACCGCGCCTCCACGTCCCACGAAATCGATACCCGCACCCCCATCACCCCAACCAACTCCAGCATCTCAATTTCCAGTAGGCTATTAAATTAATTGATAATTGAGGTTTTAAGATGGGGTATTAAACCCATACGCCCTGTTAGGGAGAGGTTTGAGGTTGAAAATCGACTCTTCCCAATACCCCATAGGTGGTACAGCTAACTTGCCAAATCAATTATCTGTCATAATTCTTGCTGGTGGTCGTAGTTCTCGGATGGGTCGAGATAAAGCGATGATCGAGATTGATGGTATCCCGCTGATTCGGCGGATCTATGATGTTGTCGCTGCGTGTCGAGATTTCGATGGGGTCACGATCGAGCGAATTTATTCGCTCGCACCTTGGGTGACTAAATATCAGGATATTTTACCAGCAGACTGTCAATTTATCGCAGAACAGCAACCACATCAAGGCCCTCTCATCGCTTTTAGCCAAGGATTGGCAGCGATTAACTCAACATGGGTACTCTTGCTTGCTTGCGATTTGCCCAACTTATCGACCCCCATCGTCCAATCTTGGATCGACCGATTGCCCTCTATCCCGCCCCAGAGCATAGCTTATCTTCCTCAACATCTCCACAAAGGTTGGGAACCATTGTGTGGCTTCTATCACCAAAATTGCCGCCACTCATTACTCGAATACATCCAAGCGGGAGGGCAATCTTTTCAAGGTTGGCTGAGGATGAATGTGGTGACAGAATTAGCCATTGCCGATCCGATCTGTCTGGCAAACTGTAATACGCCAGAGGACTTGGCTACTGTCGTCGAAAATCGCTCGTTCGATCTAAAATAGTAGGAGATTGATTATTTAATCCAGAATTATTCTTGGTGCAACGCCTGCTGAGGTTCGATCTGCCCGTGACAAAGGCATCCGCAAAATTCAAAATCCAAAACTGACGTGACCTTAATACCAACGGATACTCCACTATACAATCATCCCCTGCCAGAAATCGAACAATGGCTGATTTCGATGGGCTGCGAGCAAGATGATAATGAGCTACATTGCTGGCATATTCACAAGTCTGATTGGCGGGCAGAATTGTGTTTGGATATTGAAGAACTCACCGTCCGATATCACTCTATCGATAGTAACAGTTCGAGTGCAGGCTCTCAAAAAACATCACAACTTACTCCCAGTCAAAGTATCTATCGCACCTTCAAATATTCTCTGAGTCGTCAGGATATTGAAAATGCGGTCTTTGCAGGGCCATAATAATACCGCGTCGGAATGTCATTTTTAGCATTCTCGATTATTGGCGATCGATTACAGTTCGTTGGCTCGGATCGGCTTAGATCCCCGACTTCTGCGAGAAGTCGGGGATCTTTCCAGCCGGCAATCTATTTGGTTGTCAAGAATGCTAACGTATAAAATGAATTGCTATTGAATTCAAATTCGTCGATGATTTCTAGATTGAGTTTACGGGTATGTGCTGCAAAAGATCGCTGATTTAACTGATTGATAAAGGTCACGCCGATCGGGAATTTTGGGGCAAAATTCAATCGCATCAAATCGAATAATTGTGGAAAAACTTCACTGCCACGGATCGATCGATACAAACTGGTCCGTATTGAAAGCTATTATTTATAGTTATTTTCCGATCCTGAAATCTCAATTCAGGCAAGCGAGAAATCATCACCCTGAAAATCTCCCATTGTGAGAAAAACTCCCAATCTGCCGCCAGTACATAACCGACAATCGTCCCTTCACGTTCGGCTACAAATACACCAGACTGGCAGAGTAACTGACTTAACAAATCGGTAGTAAAAGGTGTCATCACAAATCCACCAGCTAATTCTGCTGGATCTAGATTTATCAAAAGATTGCGAGACTGAAGATCGAGAATACCTTCTAGATCGGATTTGTTAGCGGAGTTTCCCCTTTGAGGAATCGCATTTCTAATAATTGATGACATGCTAATTTCTCCCTTGACTCAGATGTTATTTTATTATGCCATCTTCCTGAAGATAATATCGATAGTGAATTAGTACTTTCGTCGATTTTGTAATGTCATCTCTGGCACATTATGGCAATCTTGCAATGCTATTAGAGGAAATACGGAGATTCCCCTAAATCCTTCTTCAAAAGCTATGTATTACTCACAGATTGGATCGAAAGGGAAGTAAGCTAGTAGGGGCGTTGGGGGATCTTTTGGGGTTTGCGAGTGCCATCTTATCCGCATCTATTCATCCTCTTAGAAGCAGAACCGGAGTAGCGATCGGTCTAAAGTCAGCAGTTTCCAATTAAAATGGGGATCGGTTAAATTTGTGTTTGATATATCGTGACGCGAAAATCTTTAGCAATCGCTACAACTGTAGGCAGTTTTAAAGGAGCTTTTGCTCATGGAGTCTTAACCGCACTAGAAGAGGCTGGCATCGTCGCTGATGGCTATGCTGCGGCATCTTCATCAGTAATTCCTACTAGTTGGGCGGCGATCGGTCGAGCTACAGATTTAGGAGTAGACTATTGGTTAGCAGGGTTGTCAGCATTAGAGCAGCCTCAGCAGAATATGAGTAAAATAGTGCAGCGGGGAATTCGCATCTTTAGCAAGCAGTTGCGACAACATTTATATCAACCCCAGACTCCCACTCTATATATTGCCACTAATGCGGTAATCGATCCCGCCGCCGCAGCACAAACCCAAACTGCTCTCGCTCAAGATTTAGGCAAACGCTTACTCCGCGCCTCAGTCCAAAAAGATCGCAGTTGGGTGGATGCGAATTTGCGATTCACCTTATTTAGCACGCACCACCATGAGTCTCAGTACCGAATTACGCCCAATAACTTTCCGGCTGTTGCCTATGCTTCTTCGCGAATTATGCACGCATGGGAGATTCCGGCTTGGATTGATGGTAAACCTTACGTAGATGCGGCTTATACTTGTCTGTGTCCAGCATTGGCAATGGTATCAGCAGGATATCAGGAAACGATCGCGATCTCCAATGAACCAGGCACGATGTATCAGGATATGTTTCATATAGAGCCAATTCCCACCCACAGTTGCGGTGTACCCATCCATATCATCCGTCCTGATGTCCATCTCAAGGAATTGGGTGTAGACTTTACCAAAGCGACACCAGATGGCTTGGTGAGGGTATATCGTCACGGACAAGACAAGGGATCGGAATTTATTAGACAATGGAAGTAGGGATTAGGCTTTAGGGGGTCGAGGTATTTTTGGAATGTACAAGTGGACTGATTATAATCAAGTAGGGTGGTATCAATATTGATAATATCTTCTTGTTTCCTAAGACCTAAGACCCAACACCTAAAGCCTCAATCCTAAGCTCTATGAACATTGTTGTCTTGACATTAATTGAAGTGCTGGTTGTGATTGGTGGATCGCGATTAGTTGGTTGGGCATTTAGATCGATCGGTCAGCCTTTGGTAATTGGTGAAATTGTTGCAGGGATTGCATTAGGGCCTTCACTATTGGGCTGGCTAGCACCAGATTTAGCGGGAGCATTATTCCCCGTCACTGCGATTCCATTTTTAAATGTTTTATCTCAAATTGGGTTAATCTTTTTCATGTTTTTGATTGGATTAGAATTAGATCCTAAATACTTGCAGGGGAATCTCAAAACTGCCGTGGTGACATCTGGTGTCAGTATTTTAGTTCCGTTCTCCTTAGCTGGAATTTTATCATTATTAATTTATCCAGTTCTTTCTAATAATAGTGTTTCTTTTACGGCATTCACATTGTTTTTAGGTGCGGCGATGTCGATTACGGCATTTCCCGTGTTGGCAAGAATTATCACTGAAAATAATCTTCAAAATACCCGATTGGGGACTCTAGCATTGACTTGTGCTGCTGTAGATGATGTGACAGCTTGGTGTCTATTAGCTTTGGCAATTGCTGTAACTAGAACTAATAGTATGGTTGGTGCTGTGCCAATAATTATCTATTCCGTTGTCTACATTGGGGCAATGTTGACTGTAGGTAGATGGTTACTGAATATTTTATCTACTTATTACGATCGCACGGGTAAGCTGTCACAGTTGATGCTCGCGGGGATTTATATGGCGGTGGTATCCTCGGCTCTAATTACGGAAGCGATCGGGATTCACTTGATTTTTGGAGCATTTCTATTGGGTGCTGCCATGCCAAAAAATCCGAGATTGGTGCGGGAAGTTGCGCAAAAAACCGAAGATTTTGTATTAATATTTTTATTGCCAGTTTTCTTTGCTTATAGTGGTCTTAAAACCCAAATTGGTTTGTTAAATAGTCCCGAACTATGGCTATTGTGTTTGGCAATTTTAGGAGTGGCGATCGTCGGCAAGTATGTCGGAACTTATTATGCCGCCAGGAGTTGTCAGATCGATCGACAGGAAGCTTCTGCTCTCGGGTGGTTGATGAATACGCGGGGATTGACAGAATTAATTGTCTTGAATATTGGCTTGGAATTAGGCGTAATCTCGCCAATTCTATTTACCATGTTAGTAATTATGGCACTGGTGACTACTTTTATGACTTCACCACTATTAGAATGGACGTATCCCAAAAAATCGATCCGACTTCACAGTCAATCAGAAACTTTACAGGTATTTGACGACTCCCGATCTGATGGCATACAATCGGGATTTCAATCACCAACGATAACAGTCCCAACACCAACACCGATTGCTTATCGAATCTTAGTTCCTGTCGCTAATCCTAACACCCAAAAAGGACTCCTCCAATTAGCAGCATCGATCGCCCACAACGATCGCCAATCAGCTATTATCAACCCATTGAGTCTGATCGAACTGGAAGAAGATTATCTATTTCAAAGTACTCCCTTCGAGGCAAATCGCCTGATCGAGAGACGACTAAAACAGTTAACTACTCTAATTGATACCCTCGAACCGATCGCCGCTAGATCGCTATTTCAGCCGATCGTGCAAATCGGTTATGATGTATCTCAGAAAACTGCTGTCATTGCGGCACTCGATCGCGCAGATTTGGTACTATTAGGTTGGCATCGTCCGACTTTTACAAACAATCGATTGGGTGGTAGAGTCGCCCAAATGCTTGGAAATACACCTGCTGATATGGCAGTATTTATCGATGCCAACAATGATAGTTCGATTGTTGAACCATATCAAAAATTGCTAGTTCCATATACTGCTAGTAATCATGACGATCTCGCTGTTGAAATCGCCCTGAGGATGCTCTGGAACGATCGCGGTAGACATTTAGAACTAATTCAAATTATCTCACCTGACACCAAGAATGGCGAACTCAGTGCCGAACTCGATAGTTTACTCGAAAATTTGCCAACAGAAATGAGTGAAAGAATTAAAATTTCGACTCTTAACGCTGTCGATCCAATCGTCGAAATCGAGCAGATTTCTCGTCGAGTAGATCTGACAATTACCGGAATTGGACGTACTTGGGGACGTAGAAAACCGCTCCTCGATAACTACACAGATAGGCTAGCTATTCATTGTGTCTCCCCTCTCCTAATCGCTCGTCGTTACAGTCAATTTAGTTCTCACCTAAGCTTTGTTAATCAGTTGAAAATTGAAGGTTGAAAGCTTGTACTGTTGGCGTAGCCTCGCCTTTGGCGATACATAGCCAAAGTGTTAAAAGTGATGGATCGCACATATTCGATCGGGATAAAAACAAGAAACAATTGTTAGTAATTTAAAATAGCCATTAATGAAAGTTTTTTCAGTTAAATCGATTGTCTCATACAGTATGGCAATTGGCAGTGCAATCCTGTTTTTTAACTTTGTGACTAGCTATGGCGAAGCAAATATTAAAGCACCGACAGCTATTGCTGGTAATTATCTAATTACTGCCCAAAACTTACCTGCTTGTCTTCAACAGAAGCAACTTTTACTCAAACTTCAACAGTCTGGTATTTATCTTAATGCTAGTCTAATTAACAATCCAAAAGAAACGATATCCGATCGAGATATTCGCCCTACATTGTCTGGTAAATTGCGAGATCGACAACTAGAATTAATCGGACTATTACCAACGGCTATTTGTCCTCAATCTTTACAATTGCAAATTGTAGGTTCATTAGTGGAGCCTGCAAAGCAATTAGAAGGAAAACTCTGGTTTGGAAATCAAGATATCGATGCTTTAGGTGAGAGGCTGTCGCAGCAGCAGATACAGCCCTCTCCTGTGGAGAAAAAACTACGAACAGCACCCGTTGAATTTACGAGTATTTTACAACCATCAACTAGGTCTGCTCAGTCTCATTAACGACATCCCGATCGATAATTTAACTACTTACCTTGAGCATTTTGCGATTCAGATAGATCGGCAGGATTGACAAGAAAGATTTGACGGCGATCTGGTGCAACTTTATAGCTGTTTTCTTGGATCGCATTCTGTTGCGACTGAGGATCGAAAGAGCGACTGAAGCTACTATTGATTTTATTAACTCGGATTTTAAGATCCTGCACTTCAGTTTTAAGATGCTGTAATTTATGCTGTTGCGACCAATTGTAGCTAATTAAGTTGACTAAATTTGCCATGCCAAACAGCGATAAAGTTGAGTAAGTAACTAACTTCGTAATTACCTCCAATCCTTGACGGCGATGAGCATAAGCTGGATTAGATCTCACTCGAGATCGCTTACGAGGGGAAACCGTTGGAGCTGTTTTCGTCGTCCCTAAGCTCTGTAGCTGCGATTTCCGTCGTTGTGGTAGCTGTTGTGGTGGATCGAAAGAAGGTTGTGCATTCATAAAACCTAGTACACCCAATATGGAAATTTTATCCATTATACGGGTTGTCACATCAAAACTGTTATTTCGATCTTTAATTCTGAATGTTGCGGACGATCTTCAAGCTAGATGTATTGCGCCAGAGAAGCCGCTTACAGGCAAAAAACTAAAGAGTAGGACAATTCATAAATTGCCCTACTCCATAAATGGCTGAAAGTTGGATAAGTTGACTATCTACCAGTAGTAGTTTTGACCTATCCTGCTAACTATACTATTTATACAATTCAGTTGACAGGCGTAATGCCAATAAACCAGGAATGAGCGCGACGGCTAAAGCCACAAAAACTTGAGTATCAGACATTGAGAGATTCCTCCAAACACAGGGATTTTACCTGTTCATAGTTTGCGATAATTTTAGCTAAGACTGGCAATACTGTAACAAAATGTAGAAAGATCGGTCTAGCATTCAGCTAAGTTGAGTGGGGGAAAAGGGGAAAGGTAAAGGATTTAATTTTCAAACCGACCTATGATTAACTAGTAAATATCGAAGTTCAGTGGAGATTGGCTGATTGAGTAAATATTGGCAGCGAATCGCGATTTGGGTATCGTTGACGAGTACGATCGCACCTAGTTGGGCATTACCAACAGCTAATTCCATTGGTAGTGCGGGGATTGATGCTTTGAGATTACATCAGTCACCATATAATCTTACAGGTAAAAAAATTGCGATCGGGCAAGTCGAAATCGGTCGTCCGGCTCAGTTTGGCTGGGATAAGGCGGCTAAAGACCCCACATTCAAGCTCGAACAGATTTTTTACCAGGACGGTGAGGCTAAAGCCAATACTAATGTCGAAGATCACTCGATGATGGTCGCAGCAGTGATGATTAGTCAAGATAAACGATTTCCTGGAGTCGCTCCCGCTGCCAGATTGTATGCCACTGCGATGGGTACTGTCGATCGCACTGGACAGCCGGAAGAATGCCGCTCAATCCAACATATTGCCCAACAGAATGGGGGAGACATTCGTGCCATTAACTTGAGCTTTGGCGAGCCATTAGGCCGCGATCCTCGGCCCAATCCTAAATTAGATGGCAACGCGTTATTGACTCAGTGTCTGGACTGGTCGGCGCGGGTGCATAATGTGACATATTTGGTAGCAGGCAATCAGGGTAAAGGTGGAGTGCCAATTCCCACGGATAACTATAACGGGATTAATGTTGCTTATTCGCTGCTCAGACAAGAAATGTATACTAAGTTAGGTTTCTCTAATCTGAGTGAAATGCCGACTGGGACTGCAAAAAAGATTAAAGATTTGGAAGTAAATGTTGACAATCGTCGATCGATCTCATTAGTAGCACCAGGCAATCTTCAGCTCTATAATTTAGCAGGTAAACCGACTTCCGTGAATGGTACCAGTTTTGCCGTGCCTCATGTCACGGGTACGGTGGCTCTATTACAAGAGTTTGGCGATCGGCAGTTACGGACTAGAAGCCAGATGTCGCCTGACGTTCGCTCTCATTGGACTCTCGACAGTCGTCGTCATGAGGTGATGAAAGCGGTACTCTTAAATTCCGCTGATAAAATCCAAGATTTGGGCGATGGGTTGCGGCTGGGGATGACGCGAACGATGCTGGCAAAAAACAATCGCGATTGGCTCGAATCAGAAGCCTATGGAGATCGCCACGTTCCTTTAGATTATCAGTTAGGGGCGGGTCAATTAAATGCCTTCCGCGCTTATCAGCAATTTAGTCCCGGACAGTATCATCCCATCAGTCCCGTCCCCGCGATCGGCTGGGATTATCGGACTGTCGATGCTGGAGTATACCGAGATTACCATCTCGATCGATCCCTCGCCGAAAATAGTTGGGTCTCGATCTCGTTGACTTGGGATCGACTGGTAGAATTGGCAGATCCCAATCTTAACAATGAATATGATGTCGGTGAAACCTTTCGAGATCGCGGTCTCAATCAGCTCGATCTTTATTTGATGCCTGCTGACGAAGACAGACTCGATCGAAGTTTATGGTCTTCAACTAGCTCTGTCGATAGCGTCCAACATATCTTCCATCAAATTCGCGATCCAGGTAAATATAAAATTCGCGTCCATTTTCGTCAAGCTCTCAACGTTCCCCATCAAGCCTACGCTCTCGCCTGGTGGACAGTCCCCACCCTACATTAGAGAGACGATTAATTAACAGGAATATTGAGTAGCTTGGATTTACAATTAATTGCAAGTCTCGATCGAATCTTAATCGATATACTGCTGCTTAACTCACGATCGAATCCCATGAGTAGATCGATTCTACCCATATTTAAGCTTAAAACGTAAGATCGCTAAATTCAGTACCAATGTCACTGCATTTGCCATGATTATCGGTGTACTTTTAACTAATAAGCCATAAACAAGCCACATTGAAACCCCAGCAATAAACGATAGCAGGGTGGGCAAAGCTAAATCTTTAGTTGACTTGGATTGCCAAACTTTCAGAACTTGAGGCAAAAAAGCTGCTGTTGTCAACGTTGCCGCTATATATCCTACAAGATCGATTAATTGCATTCTAAATTCTTGATTGTAAGTAGATGTTAAAATGGGCTATGGCTTCGTCCAAGTAGTGCCCACCCTACATTTATGACTGCTACTATACAATATTTTGTTAGTTCGATTATAAAAATATGCGATCGAGATGATGCTTATTCTTACTACAATGCTTTGTTAAATAGTCTCAATAGCTTTTATGCTGCACTCGAACTGAAGTCAAAATATCAACCGATCGATCCCAATCGATCACCAGGATTTAGCTTAAAATAAAGGTATTCAATTTCTGTTGAATCTATACGGCAACACTACTTACACAACCGGACAAGGTTTTATGTTAAATGTAACAGTTGATGAAATTCAACGCGATCCTTCCAAGTATCTACGTCAAATTCGAGGAATTACTTGAATCAGTCCAGTTTGAAAAGCTTCATCATAGGTAATAACAGGCAAATTTTCGAGTTCAGCTTGTGCCATAATCATTCTGTCGAAAGGATCTCGATGGGCAATAGGCAGACTTCCCGCTCGGAGTGCATGAGCTGAAGTGACAGCAAGTTCGACAAATTTGGCGTGATGCAATATCTGCGAATATTCTTCAACAATCTGTTTGGCTTCGGGAAGTTTGCCAATTCGATATTTGGTAGCAATTTCCCAGGCAGAAACACTACTAACCAGGATACGATGATCGGGGTTACGAATGATGTCGTGGCATTCGGGCGTGAGTTTAGGATCGTTAAACAGCCACCACAGTAAAATATGGGTGTCGATGAGATAAGTTACTCCCATTGTTGAAGTTCCTCTTCTGGCAATGGCTCAAAAAAAGCATCTCCGAGTGTTCCGGTAAGTAACCCTGGAGTCCGAGGCTGTCTCTGTTCCTGCCCTAAGCCCAGACGAAAGTAGTGAATCAGATCGTAAATTTCGGCGAGTTTTTCTTCGGGAATATCTTGCAGTTCTTGGTAGATTTTTTGGATGAACATAGATTAAATTCTCCAGCGTTTGATGCTCGGTTCGATGATTTTATGATTAGGTTGTTATGTGGGTTGGGTTGAGCGGAAAGTCAACCTACGAGTTATCTAAGTAGATGGGCGTAATTAAATATAAAATGTCGCGTAGGGTGGGCATCGCCCACCAGATAGGTTTCAGGCATAATCTATTTTATAAATAATTGCCCCTACCTACTTATACTTACTATTTGACGATCGATCCAAAATCAGCCAACACTCGTGCATGATTGCGAACCAACCCTAATAGATTCAATCGGTTGGTTTTAATCTCTGGATTTGAGTCCATTACTAACACACTATCCTCCCCATCAAAAAAGCTGCTAATTGCGGGTGTAAGTTGCCCTAGAGCGTCGATAAGCTGTTGATAGTTGCGAGAAGCCTGAGCGGCTTTTGTTTGGGGTTCTAGGGCAATTAAACCATCGTAGACAGATTGCTCTGAAGACTTTTGAAATAGGTTAGTTTGGACTACTTGGGTGGGTGCTAATTGTTGGGTATCGAGGTTTCCTTGGGCGGCTAATTTACTCGATCGATTCACGGTTGCATAGATATTTTCTAAGGTACCGTTATCGCGAATTTGTTGGAGAAATACGGCTCGATCGCGTGTATCGAGTAAGTCTGTCAGTGCACGTTGGGTATATTCTGGGTCGTTTTCACCTAAGACGGCGTTGACGAGATCGTAGTCGATATGTTTGTCTTCTTGGAGGAGATTTCGTAATCTTTGGACGAAGAAGTCTTGTAATTGTTGAGTGAGTTCGGCGGGATTTACTTGGGTGCGGATGTGCTGAAATTCGGTGACGATTTTAGTGATTAGTTGTTCGAGATTGATGCCTAAGTTAGCATTCCAGGCAATATTAACGATCGCATTTGCCGCCCGTCTGAGGGCGAAGGGATCGGACGATCCGGTGGGTAACATGCCCAATCCAAAGATACAGACTAATGTATCGAGTCTGTCGGCAATTCCGACGATTTGTCCGGTTAAGGTTTGGGGGAGGCTATCTTCGGCATTGCGGGGTAAATAGTGCTCGACAATTGCGGTAGCTACTTCGGTTGATTCACCATTGGCGATCGCATATTTAGATCCCATTATCCCTTGCAGTTCGGGAAATTCGCCGACCATTTGGGTGACGAGATCGGCTTTAGATAATAAGGCTGCACGGGAGATATTTTGACACTGTGCGGGATTGAGATTTAATTGAGTCGCGATCGAGTTAGCATTAGTTACGATGCGATCGACTTTCAATTTTACCGATCCTAAATCGGCTTGGAAAGTGACGGTTTCTAGTTTGGGTAAATAGTCGGCTAATGGTTGGGCTAAGTCGGCACTATAGAAATATTGTCCGTCGGCTAATCTGGCTCTTACAACTCGTCCATTTCCGGCGGCGATAATCTTGGATTTAGCCGGATCGCCATTGGAGATCGTAATAAAGTGCGGTAATAATTTCTGTTTGCTGACATCTGTAAAGATTGGGAAATATCGTTGATGTGTCACCATTACCGTGGTAATTACTTCTGGTGGTAAAGCCAGAAATTCATCGTCGAATTTTCCAACTACAGCGGTAGGATATTCCACCAAATTGACTACTTCAGCGAGTAAGTCGGGATAAATTTCAGCAACTCCGCCCATTTTTGTCGCCGCAGCTTGAATCTGCTGCTGGATATCGGCTTTACGTTGATTTTGGTCTACATTTACAAAGCCATCTGCCAAGGTTTTTAAATACTGGGCGGCTGAAACGACGGAAACTGGTTCGGGATGGAGGACGCGATGAGTTTGCGAAATCCGATCGCTTTTAACTATATCCTCACCGTTGACAATCTCGATCGGTAAAATAGTTTCATTCCATAATGTCACCAACCAGCGAATCGGACGCGGAAATTTCAACTCCCCATTTGCCCAACGCATCAGGCGTTTACCTTCTAATTTGAAAATCCACTGAGGGATTAACTCCGTCAAAATTTCCTGCGTATCTCGTCCCGCGATCGTTTTAGTGATAAAAATAAACTCACCCTTATCTGTCGGGCGCAATTCTAAACTCGCAACATCTACACCCTGCTTTTTAGCAAACCCTACCGCTGCGGGAGTCGGTACGCCATCTTTATAAGCGGCTGCGGCTGGCGGGCCTTTGATTTCCTCTACGCGATCGACCTGCCGATCTGGTAAATTAGTAATAATTGCGGACAGACGGCGTGGCGTAGCATATATTTGTACATCATTAGTCAAAGCTTCAGCCGCCAAACTCGCCGGAATCATCTGCTCCCACTGACGAATTGCATCGCTGACAAACCCTGCGGGTAAATCTTCAGTACCAACTTCCAACAAAAAATCAGACATATTGAAAAATTAATAATTACAGCTAAAAATATAAATTTATAGGGATCGAATTAGCAGATCCACGAGTCTCTATTATCTAACCTCTGTGTCCACTGCGCCTGAAGCGGTTCAAAAAAACTCCTACAGGCGTTCTAGCCTAATCCCAAACCCTCAAGTCCCGATCGTTTATAACCCAGCAGCGGAACGATCGACCACATTACGGAATACACTCGATCTAATCGCAAATTTATGATTCGATCGAGGCTTGTATGAGCTGGTTCCTGCGCACCTTTGCTAAAGATCGAGCAACTATCATCAACCTAATCGATTTATACATCGATCGATTGTAGCTACTACCGATTGTCCCAAAGAATCAAAATCATAGCCACCTTCCAATCCAAACACAATTTTCTGAGTCACCTGCAAACAATAATCGGTAAAAACACCAAAATCTTTGGGCTTGAGCGAAATATTTGCCAACGGATCGTCATCATTTGCATCATATCCAGCACTAATAATTAATAAATCTGGGCGAAATTCAGTTAAAAAGGGCATCACTTTGGTTTCAAACAGTGGCTGGTAGTCCGCCAGCGTACTTCCCGCCTTCATCGGTAGATTCAATAGATTTTGATAAACGCCCTGCTCCGTTGCCGCTCCAGTGCCAGGATAGTGAGGAAACTCATGCAGCGAACAGTAGGCAATCTGGGGATTATTTGCCGCTACTGCTTGGGTGCCATTGCCATGATGAACATCCCAATCGAGAATCGCCACCCGCTCGGCACCATTTGCCAAAGCGTATGTCGCCGCAATTGCTGCATTGCTAAAAATACAAAACCCCATTCCTCCAGATGGCTCTGCATGATGCCCAGGCGGGCGTGCCAAGACGAATGTGGGCGTGCCCGTTATGGCAAGATCGACCCCATCTAGCCAAGCATTGACAGCAAGCAGAGCAACTTCATAGGTGTTAGGGGAAACAGGTGTATCGGGATCGAGTTTCGCTCCGAAAGGCTCCGCCAACGATCCAGTATGCTCAGAGAGTCGTTGAATCGATCGAATATATTCCATCGGGTGAATTTGCTCGATCCAGGGCAGTGGCGATCTAGACTCGATCGATGTCGGCAATCTCCAATCGATTTGATTCGCCCATTCTGCCCGTTCCAGTGCTGACTTAATCGCTGTCAGTCGGGCTGGTTTTTCGGGATGGAATACGCCTGTTTCGTGCTGCAAAAAGTCGTCTGAATATATAATCGGGAACATGAGAATTAGATCCAATTTACTGAGGCTAAAATTGTCCAAATAGATCCATTAATAAGTCTTCTGCTGATACTTGTTGCATTTGTTGAAAAATAGCGGGGCCTTTCATAAAATCTTTAACTGTTATCTTTTTATCGCGAAAATCTATGGCGAATTGATGAATTTCCGCGATTACCTCGATCTGTGATTCTGTCTCTGCAACCATTTCACCAATTGGATCGACACCAGCTTTAGTCAATTTCTTATATTCAGCAACGATCGATCCTTGTGGCGTATTTTTAGTTTGCCAAATTTCTTGTTTGAGATTGGTAAATTGACTATTGAGAAATTCATTTTCTTGCTCGATTCGCGCACATCGACGAATCAGATCGTCTCCACTATCTCGATCGATAATTTCGCCCATCTGATGCTGTTTCTCGATCGCGAGTAACTTCGCTAAATCTCCAGCTTGGTAAGCCTGATTGATTTCCTTCATCACTTCAGTACGATACTCGCAATCCTGCTCGTCGATCGTTTTATCAGGATGAAAAACATCTGCCAATCTCAAAAAAATTTGACGAATCTTTTTTAATTCATCACGATCGATCTGTGGAGATTCGACCTCATTATTAAAGTGAGATTGCCGTTGGCGACCAAAAAAATCTTCCGCACCCCAATCATCCTTATCATCTAGATCTTCTTGCTGAACTACACTGCCACTGTGCATATGACGCTGGCTAATCAATCCCGAAATCTGAAGTGTATAGTAAATTTTTTCGATATTTTTTCGAGTTTGTTTAGCTAATTTTCTGCCATTGAAAATTTCTGTAAAAATGGCATGGATTTTACCATCGATTTCCAAAAGTTGCTGGAGAATCGGCGCACTTCGTTGCGCCACTTCTACACCAATTTCCCGAATTCGATCGAGCAAATTATTTAGCTCCGTGCGTTTTTTTTCGATTTGCTTGAGTAATTTTTCGTTGTCTCGCTCTAAAAACTCCAAACGGATGCGGAGATCTGAGACAGCTAGTCCATCAACACTAGCTGCTACATTAACGTTGTCAGCACGATTGCGAGTGGATACAGATTTAGACTTTCGAGCCATAGAAAAAGTAAATTGGGTCGGGATGGCAATTGAACCATTCTAGTGCAGTTAATCGATCGAGTGTTGATTCGTTGGCGAAGCCTCTCGAAACGAGAATCGATTAACTGCACCAATTATCGATGCGGAGATACCCACAAGCTCTTGGCTGCGCTGAAAAGAAAAATAAATCTGACTCCGCCGCGATCTGTTACAAACCATTACCGTAGGATCTTTTAAGGATCGTCACGATTGATGATAGTCTTGACGATTACCTCCGGTAGGCTTCGCCAACTATAAAACTTTTAGTCACTGATGTTTCCCAGCTTCTTACCCGCCAACGTTCGACAACTTACAGAGCCAAATTCGATCGAGTCAGCAAGTCAAATTCAGCGGACAGATATCGCCACACCCCTACTTCCTCAAGCAATTCCGACTAGTTATATCTGTCAGGGTACAGGTGGCATCCCGATTGTCTTTTTACATGGATTCGACAGTTCGCTCTTAGAATTTCGCCGAATTATACCGATTATTTCACAACATACAGAAGTGTGGGCGATCGATCTGCTCGGATTTGGATTTACCGAAAGATTGCCAGATTGTCCATTTAGTGCCGATAGTATTCGTACTCATCTCCAGGCGTTTTGGCAGACAAAAATTCAACAACCGATAATATTAGTCGGTGTCTCAATGGGTGGTGCAGCCGCGATCGAATTCACACTAAATTATCCCGAAGCCGTCCATAAACTAGTCCTCATCGATAGTGCTGGTTTCACGCAACCACCCGCAATGGGTAAATTTTTAATCCAACCATTAGGCAATTTAGCCACCAAGTTTCTCTCAAGTCAGAAAGTCCGTAGAAGTGTCAGCGAGAAAGCTTATTTCGATCGATCCTTCGTCACCGCAGATGCTCAATTATGCGCCGCTCTACATTTAGAAATGCCGAATTGGAGTGAAGCTTTAATTGCCTTTACTCGCAGTGGTGGTTATGGCTATTTGCTCGATCGATTATCAGAAATACAGCAACAAACTTTAATTATTTGGGGTAAACACGATCGAATATTGGGAATCGAAGCCGCTCAGAAATTCAAACAGAATTTACCAAACTCTCAACTCCAATGGATCGATAATTGCGGACACGTTCCCCATCTTGAAATGGCACAAATTACCGCACAGTCTATTTTAGATTTTATTTGTCAATAATTATCGATCGACAATCGTTCGCGATTTTACAATATATAAACCGAACTCCCATCGCCCAACTCCCAACCGATCTATAATATCGAGATATATCGATCGAGTGTCCCCATGACTGCTGCGCCCAAACACCAGAAAGCCAAAGCTCTAAAACCCAACAGTGTCAAACCTGCAAAGGAACTGTGCAGCGAATGCGGGTTGTGCGATACCCATTATATCCACTATGTCAAAACAGCTTGTGCTTTTCTCAATCAGCAGATTCCCACCCTGGAAACTCAGACTCACGGGCGCAGTCGGGATTTAGACAAAGAAGATGACTTATACTTTGGCGTACATCAGCAGATGATGGCGGCGCGAAAAATCGAGCCGATTCCTGGGGCACAGTGGACGGGAATCGTCAGTACGATCGCGATCGAAATGTTAGAGCGGGGGCTAGTAGAAGGCGTTGTGTGCG
Organism: Chamaesiphon sp. VAR_48_metabat_135_sub; assembly: GCF_031418915.1. Classification (NCBI taxonomy): domain Bacteria; kingdom Bacillati; phylum Cyanobacteriota; class Cyanophyceae; order Gomontiellales; family Chamaesiphonaceae; genus Chamaesiphon; species Chamaesiphon sp. VAR_48_metabat_135_sub. The sequence goes on from NZ_JANOJV010000170.1 coordinate 46,405, forward strand.
TTCAAAACACGCCTGAAGATCGGTTTACCCCAATGCCAATAATTGCGCGGACTAGGGCGGAAATTCTCGCGGCGAAGGTGAATAAACCCACCCTGTCGCCAAACCTCTCGATCCTCGAACAAATTGCCGAATCGGGATTGAAAAAGCTGTTAGTCATCGGTGTAGGCTGTCAAATTCAAGCCTTACGCGCCGTCGAAAAGGAATTAGGCTTAGAGCAACTATACGTACTCGGTACTCCCTGTACCGATAATGTCACCCGTGCGGGCTTGCAAAAGTTTTTAGAAACCACCAGTCGATCGCCAGAGACGGTAGTTTATTATGAGTTCATGCAAGATTTTAACGTCCACTTCAAACATGAAGATGGTTCGACAGAATTAGTCCCATTTTTCGGGTTGAATACGAAGGAATTAAAAGACGTATTTGCCCCATCCTGTTTGAGTTGTTTCGACTATGTAAACTCCCTCGCCGATTTAGTCGTCGGTTATATGGGCGCACCATTTGGCTGGCAGTGGATTGTCGTGAGAAACAATCGCGGTCAACAGATGTTAGATTTAGTAAATAACGCGATCGAGACTCAAGCTGTGATGTCTAAAGGCGATCGTAAAGCCGCAGTTCAACAAAGTATTCCCGCCTACGATAAAGCCGTCACATTACCAATGTGGGTGGCGAAAATCATGGGTGTAGTCATCGATAAAATCGGCCCAAAAGGATTGGAATATGCGCGGTTCTCGATCGATTCTCACTTTACGCGCAATTATCTATTTACCAAGCGCAATTATCCAGAAAAGTTAGAGCAACACGTACCAGAGTTTGCGAAGAAAATCGTGTCTCAGTATAAGTTACCTGAGTAAATAAATAGTAGATTGAAAGTATTAACTTTATTGAAAATACTGAGATCTAAATGGTGGGCATTGCCCACCCTACTTTCTTACTGAAAACCATTGTATTGTTAACTTTCAACTGAATTCAGCCACTTTTCCATCTGAGCCACCGTTTGCGGTGCCAAATATTCCGACAATCAGATTGTTGAGTTGCTGCAAATTTCAGAATGCACTATCGCTCGATTGTGGCTTTGGACTAGACTAAAATTTAATGATGAGAAAAAACATCATCATACTGCAACAGATCTAGGGAAACCAGCGTAGGTAAAACCTTGAAACAATCCTGCGCCAATTCCCACCGATCTTCGCGCTGCAACTTAGTAATTAATTTCTGACGCATACTAATGAGATAGCGGACATCATTAGCAGCATAGCGGAGTTGTTCGTCCGAGAGATTTTCGGCATCGCCCCAATCCGAGCATTGAGCGGATTTATCAAGTTCTACCCCTTCGAGTTGCTGAACTAATGTCTTCAAACCGTGACTGGATGAATAGGTACGAATTAGTTTACTGGCAATTTTAGTACAGAAAATTGGGTTGGTTTCGATCCCCAAACGATGACGCAATTGCGCTACGTCAAATCTGGCAAAGTGAAAAACTTTAGTAACTGCGGTAGCTTCCATCACCCGTTGTAAATTTGGTGCGGTAGTTTGTCCTTTAGCAATCCTAATTACCGTCAGCAAACCAGGTGAAAATAATTGTACCAAACATAGCCTGTCGCGATGATAGTTTAATCCCATTGTCTCTGTATCTACCGCGATCGATTCCGCTTGTAGATACTTTACAGTTAGAGCATCATCTAAATCTCGATCGCAAATTTGAAAATCTTCCATGTTCGAGGATAGGGGGATGATAAGGTATTGACGATTCCCTCTCCTACTATCCCAGATTTAACGCGGCTTACGGACAAAAATTTGAGTAAAGTAATATTCACCTTGAGCACTTTGAGCCACCCCAATTCCAGTTAAATTATAACGACCGATTATATTATGTTGGTGCCCTGGACTCTCGATCCAACCTTGAACGGCAGTTACCTCAGGTTGCTTGTAGCCCCGATTGGAAGCAATATTTTCGGCTGCGCTCTTATAGACAATCTTGTCTGAAATCGAATCGATCCGCTCGTTAAAACCATCATGGCTGAGACCGCCAGCCCTAGCCATTGTTTCGCTATGTGCTTTAGCTTGAGCAGAGACTTCTGGATCGAATACCAATGGTGCTAACTTTTGAGATTGGCGATATTGATTGACTTGTTTGAAAATTTCTAACTCCAAGCTATTCATCACCGGAGCGATTGGAGCTTGACGATTTCCATCAACCTGTCTTGTAGTTGACACATTAACAGATTTATTCGTGGTCATACTAGAATTAAAATCAGCGCGAGCTGTCTCAGTTAATCCCATGACGGCAAGGAATATGCAGAAAGTGCCTAAAAAATCATATTTCATCCGATCTACTCAACTCAAAATTCAGCGAAGATCGAACTTTTGCCGATCCCTCCATCTAAGATGACATCGCAGATCGAAACCCACTGCGATCGATCTCACGATCGAGAGGTAATCTGTAAGAATGATAAATTTTGGCAACCTTGGGCGAGAATTAGCTAAAATAGTAACTAAGATCGATCTAAACTATCGCTATGACATCCTACTCCGCTGCCTCTGCTCGCGCTGAAATGAGTGAACTGCGTCGGCTCAAAAGTTTGCTCCCACCCGAACTCCAAAGCTGGGTAACAGTGGAAACTACTGTCGAAGTAAATCCTCCCCTGGTTCGGAGTGAAGAATTAGGCAAAGATCAAGTTGAAATTCAGATCGATTTAGTCAAGTGGGAACGTCTCGCGCTCGATCAACGCAATTTGTTATTTTGGCATGAAGTCGCACGAGTCCAAAATGACACTATTTCTCGCGATGGCTGGGAAATGGCAGCTTTAGCGATCGGATTGGGTGGTGCTGTCGGCGAGTTGTGGGTACAAGATGGTCTATTATTGATCCTCGCACTCGGATTGTGCGGTGTTTCTGGTTATCGCCTGTATGCTCGCAATAATAGCGATCGACATCTCAAAGAAGCGATCGATGCTGACGAAAAAGCGATTGCCCTAGCTACCCGCTTCGGATATACACTCCCTAATGCCTACAAGAGCCTGGGCAGTGCCTTAAAAACTCTGACCGATGATACTCCTAAAAAGAGCAAACGCAAACACTACGAGTCTCGTCTCGACGCACTCAAACGTAGTGCTGCCAAGGCTAAAGATAAAGTCGATCGGACGCGCAGTTCTTCTCGCGACCGTTCCTTAGCTGACGATCGCGAAAATCGTCAGAGTTACAGATAAATCTTAAAAAGTTGAAAGTTGAAAGTGAAGTTTTTAGAGAGTATTTTCCAAGTCGGATCTTTGGTCGCTAGCGGTTGACTGAAACCCATAGACTAGTGTAGCTATAATTGAAAACCCGACTTTCTTTTGAGACAGTCGGGTTTTGATATTTAACAAGCGTTTAGAAATTTCACTTTCAACTTTCAACTAATTTAAGCGGCCAATTCTAAAATCGCTGGATGTGGATTAGTCCCAGCAAGGATAACGTCTAGATTTTCTGGTAACGTAGTGAGAAAATTGGTCGCAGATTCAATACTAATTAAACCTAACTCGATCGACAGACTCAAGTCGTCTAAGATCAATAACGAATATTCACTCATTCTCGCTACACTGCAAACATGTTTCCATAGTTGCTGAAAATTGTGTAACTCTAAATCATTCAAATCCGCGATCGAAATATTCCGAATCAAATTACACCGAATCCAGTCCAGGTTTTGAGCGAGATTGACAACTCGATCGTGTCCTTGACGAATACCGCCCTTGAGTAGTTGGACAATCAGCACTCGTTGTCCGGTACTAGCAATCTTGAGTGCGTCAGCGACTATTTCAGTACAAAATCGATTCTCCACGGGAGAGGCTTTGTCAACAGCAAATGTTTCAACGATTCTAATCTGGTTGTGAGGTGTTGCTGAATAATTGTGAAGTAATGCGCCACGAGTAACTGAAGTGTTGTCTGGATGACTATTTAGTTGTGCAATCATATTTCAACGTAAAAATGAGCCGCATTTCATTCAAAAAGTGTTCTACATGGGCTGTTCCCAATTCCTCAGTAATCTATACTAGACAATATATAGCGTTTTATTCTGAGCGTTCATTCAGTGAAACACTAAATATAGAATCAGTCAAGTAGAAAGTCGGGGGCTAGAGGTTGGAAGGCTGCTCGTTTAATCTTAACAGCCAATACGACCTCCTGACCCTCTTTCTGTCCCCAGCCGGAGCGATACATCATCCAGAGGAAATTGGGCTTAATCCAGCTCATTCTGGTTAGGCTGAAGTCGCCACCGAAGTAGCCGTGAGTGGCTGCAAAATTGCCGATGGCGGGACGATACGCCTGGTACACAATTACCCCTTCTTCATCAAACTGCGCTACAATGTGACGACCGATTTTCGGCAGTTTGGTCTGTTTTTCGATGTAGCTGGTGGTAATAAGACGCATGGATACTGAATTTGAACTGATAGCACCATTTAAACCGACTGGCGATCAACCTGCGGCGATCGAGCAACTCGTAGCTGGATTAAAATCTCAACAGCGGTTTCAGACTCTACTCGGTGCGACGGGTACGGGGAAGACTTTTACGATTGCGGCGACGATCGCCCAATATCAGAAACCGACTTTAGTATTAGCTCATAATAAAACATTGGCGGCGCAATTGTGTAATGAGTTGCGGCAATTTTTCCCGCATAATGCCGTTGAATATTTTGTTTCTTATTACGATTATTATCAACCAGAGGCATATATTGCCGTTAGCGATACTTTTATTGAAAAGGCATCGGCAATTAATGATGAAATCGATATGCTGCGACATTCGGCGACTCGATCGCTATTCGAGCATCGGCATGTAATTGTGGTGGCTTCGATTAGTTGTATTTACGGTTTGGGTACGCCTGCTGAATATTTGAAGGCGGCAATTCCGCTCAAGGTGGGGATGGAAATTGACCAACGGGAGATGTTAAAGCAGTTGGTTTCGGTGCAATATAGTCGCAATGATATTGAATTGAAACGCGGTAATTTTCGGGTGCGCGGGGATGTGGTGGAAATTGGTCCCGCTTACGAAGATCGGATCGTGCGGGTAGAATTTTTTGGTGATGAAATTGAAGCGATTCGCTATGTCGATCCGGTGACGGGTGAGATTTTGAATACGGTGGGTGGTTTGAATATTTATCCGGCGCGGCATTTTGTGACACCGGAAGATACGTTACAGGATGCTTGTAATGATATTGACGAGGAGTTGAAAATTCGGGTAGCAGAGTTAGAAACTAATGGTAAATTAATCGAAGCTCAACGGATCGACCAACGGACGCGCTACGATTTAGAAATGCTGCGCGAGGTGGGTTTTTGTAATGGGGTGGAAAATTATTCTCGCCATTTAGCCAGACGAAATCCTGGCGATCCGCCGGAATGTTTGATCGATTATTTTGCTGATGATTGGTTATTGGTAGTTGATGAATCTCACGTTACTGTTCCCCAAATTCGGGGGATGTATAATGGCGACAGATCTAGAAAACAAGTTCTCGTCGATCATGGTTTCCGGTTGCCCAGTGCGGCGGATAATCGCCCGTTAAAGGCTGATGAGTTTTGGGAGAAGGTGAATCAATGTATTTTTGTTTCAGCAACCCCTGGAGTCTGGGAAATCGAGCTGTCAGAAGATCGAATTGCTCAACAAATTATCCGTCCGACGGGAGTAATTGACCCTGAAATTTTTGTGCGTCCAACTGAGGGACAAGTAGACGATTTATTAGGTGAAATTCGCGATCGAGTCAAACTCCAAGAACGAGTTTTGATTACAACTCTCACTAAACGCATGGCTGAAGATCTGACTGAATACTTTCATGAACGTAGTGTCAGAGTCAAATATCTCCATTCGGAAGTTCAATCGATCGAACGGATCGAAATTATTCAAGGTTTGCGAAATGGTGAGTTTGATGTGTTAATTGGGGTGAACTTATTACGTGAGGGTTTAGATTTACCAGAAGTGTCTTTAGTCGCGATTCTCGATGCAGATAAAGAAGGCTTCTTGCGTTCGACTCGATCGCTAATTCAAACGATGGGTAGAGCCGCCCGACATGTGCGCGGACAAGCGATTTTATATGCAGATAAAATGACTGATAGCATGATCGCGGCGATCGATGAAACTGACAGAAGACGGGGAATTCAATCTGCACATAATAAACTAAATAATATCACTCCTCAATCGATCGTCAAAACAGGTAATAACTCAATCCTCCAATTCCTAGATCTTTCGCGCCGGATGAATGCTCAACAATTGGAGACAGTTATCGCCCATGTCGATGAATTATCGCTCGAACAAATCCCCGATGCGATCGTTCAATTAGAAGCAGAAATGAAAATAGCCGCCAAAGAATTAGAATTCGAGAAAGCAGCAACATTGCGCGATCGGATCAAACAATTACGCAGCAAATTAGTTCGTACATAGCACTAAAATTTTGTGAGTATCGCGGTAGGTGGGGTTTCATTCTTCAACCCAACACACTAGCGATGACATATCCCCGACTTCTTTAAGAAGTCAGGGATATAGCACCATCTAACCACCCAATTATTCATCGATTCATTACATCTTGCGATAACAACGGGTGGTAATGAAGTAGGGATGAAAAACTTCGAGGAAGTTTGATTGGAGGTTTTTAAAAAAGATATCGATAATTTTGGAATCGTCCAAGTGGAAGGGAAACTCTTGATTTAATCCTTTGGAGAAATACCAATTGGTAATCATTTTACCATCAGCATTGAGGATACGATGAAACTTTAATAGCTGCTGACTTGGATCTGGTAAATGTTCGATCACATCAAAACAAGTAATCGTATCAAAGGTGTCAGTTGGGGCTAATTCAGTGCAACAAGTAATTTTTGATTCTAGCCCTAATTGCTTAATTCGATGTTTGACAAAGTTATAATTAACTGGGTTGATATCGCAGTAAACAACATGACTAACATCGGGACATAAAGCTGAGGCGATCGCATGTGTACCAATCCCACCACCAAAATCTAATACTCTTCCTTTCGATCGATCCCCAATCAATCGCAACGTATCGCCGATATAATTGGTACTAGTTAGATGCCAAGTTGCTAATTCAAATAAATAAGCTTCACCGACTCGATCGCGATAAAATTCACTAGCTTCTTCCCAATTAAAATCCCGTCGCCCTAGTTCGGCTAAATCCTCTAAAGCAGTCTTGAATTTTAGTTCCAATTCTTCGGCATCGATCTCTAAAAATTGCTGGAGATGTTGCTTTAAATTAAATGCATCTTGCCAGTAACCACTCAACTGCGACGGGATTGGAAATGTAGACATGAGTCAGAAGTGAGGGGATAGAGATCTAGAATGAGCATCGCGACAGGTGTAAAGGGATGCCCTGAATTTGCTGTTCGTAGGCTGAATTGGGTTAATGATGATGTCGAGCGACTTCTGCTAGTCTATCAGCTACTGTTGCGGCAAGATCGAATGCCTGAAGTTGCTGGAGTAATTCGAGAGGTGTTGTTAATTTAGCGATGGCTAAATCTGGCTGGTTTAGTTTTGCCGCATTAGAACCAATATTTGCCATCGCCAGAGCCGAGCCGAGCGGGTAATCGATCCAATTTTATCGGGATTTACGCCCACAGCTTGGCAAATTCCATCAAAATTATCTCTCATCAGACTGGCTCTTTACCAAAACTTTTTGAGAGTTGGTACTGACACTTGTGCTTTAGTTGCCCAGATCGGAGCACTTTTAATCCATCATTGTCTCTTTCTTGCTCGATCAACAATTCTTAATCAAGCAGCTTTTCGTTTTTTTGCACCCCAAGCGGCTTTTTCGGTTATTGCCCATTCAACCAACACAAGGGGGCGATCCTCAAGTTGGTGGTAAATTAGAAAATTACTTGTCTGCGGAGGGTTTCGGTGAGATTGAGACGCAGGTAGAGGTGGTAACGAGCAAGCAATTGGGTGGGATTGGTAGATTTTTGGAGTTATTATTCTCTGGGAATCCTTATCACTCGAGCGATCCTGACTTAGAGCGATTTATCTGCGGGTGGTTGACGACGAAGCACCAAGGTTTGAACTTTACAAGGGGAATTTAGGGGGATCTCCACCAATTTCGATTGTTTCTAGACAAATTTTTATTGTTTAGCTGTAAATTGCATTTTGGCAAATTCTCCAGCTTGCTGATGCATATTTAACTGCTAGAATTTCTCGATCGCTAGTTGCCGCCATTTCATCCATTCATCATAATTTTCTTGTTTCTGACTTAACATTGCTAGATAAGCATAACAAATAGCAATCGGACGAGCATCTTTATTTTCTATCAATCGATCGAGCGATTGTAAGAGTAAAATTTTGGCTCGATCAAATTCACCTTTCGCCATCAGTATTTTAGCAAGTCCACCTTGATTCAAAATGGTAAGTCGTTGATGATGCTCGGATTGGGCTAATGCCAATGATGTTTGATATAAAGATGCAGCTAAATCTAAATTATTTAGACCAAATTCGACTTGGGCTTGATGGTACTTTATCTGAGCTAAGTTTAGATCTGATAAATCTGTGGATAAATTAAGCGCATCTCCCAACCATTTTTTAGCTAAATTAAAACTTCCTGGCGTTTGCTGGCGAATCTCCAAAGCGGCAATATGATTTAAGAGATTGAATCTGTCATTAAAATTAACTCCTAACTCCCAAGCAGCTAAAGCTAAATCTCTTGCCTTGCCATGTCGATCGGTTTCATCAATACAAGTAATCGTCAAACTTTGATGATATAGTGCTAGAGCTAAAGTTTCTCGATCGTCTTGCATAATGGTAGAGATTTTGGCTGAGATGGTATCTAGACTCGATTCTCCAGGAGAAGCTACACCAACGATCGACAATCAACAAACAATTTTCAAATTTTCAAGTATAGCTTTGGGTTTGAATGCGATCGAATCAAACAAACAAGATCGGATCGACATGAAATAATCGACCCAATGATTCAGACATCGATCGATCGATCCCGATCGTATTCTGTATGAGTGAGAATATATTTAATATAAATGAGCTGCTGCTCATAATCGATACTGACAATCAACCGATAATTATTTCCTTTGATATTAAATACCGTAAAATTGCCGACAGCCTCTGCTGTGGGGAAGACTGCTTGAACTTCGATTAGATTTTCCCATGTCGCTTTACAGTTATTTAGAGTGTTTCAAATCTTTTAAAATTGATTCTGCTGCCATTATCCCTGTGGTGCATCCACCTTCCATATAACCTTGAAAATCGATCGAACAATGCTCGCCAATAAAAAAGAGATTCCCGACTCTTTCGCCTTCAGTACCAGCAAATTTAGTCCATTGTCCGACTAAATAACAACCATAAGAACCCCGCACATATGGGGAATCAATCCAGTCGGTGATAATCGCTTTATTTGAGGCGAGATTTTTCACGCCTGGAAAAATTAGATCCAATTGCTGGGTTAATTTACTGACAACTTCTGCGGGTTTCAATCGAGCTGTTTTTACGCCTAAGTTGCCACCGATAAAATTAGTAATAACACCTGTTTTGGTGGCATTATATCGGCTTGGTTCCCAAGTTTCGCAGAGTTCTAAATCGCTAAAAGATTCACCATTAGACTGATATTTGGTGCGCCACAATCGATCGCTATAACTAGTAATTACTTTAGTATTCGTGCCATAGCCTAATTCTTTAATCGCAGCCTGTTTGACTGGTGGCAATTTCACCCCTAGATCGAGCTGTCTGAGGATACTAAAAGGCAAAGCTAGAATTACTCGATCGAACGTATATTCTTTACTGATACCACTTGTTTGGAGACTAACTCGATAGCGATTGGTATCGGTAGATCGGATCGATTCTAACTGAGTACCTACTTCGATATACTTACTAAGTTTCTGAGCTAATTTATCGATGATTTGGTGATTGCCACCGCGAATTTGATAGCGTTGGTCGCTACTGCCAAATATTTCTATTTTACTTGGATCTTTACCGATTAATAGTAATAAATTAATCGCAGATTGCTGTTTGACTTCTAATCCATACTCATTAGTGTAGGCAACTTCAATTAACCGCCGCAATAATGGATCGGGACAATATCGATCGAGATAAGCTGAGATTGAGAGTCGATCGAGTTTGATGGCACGAGGATTCTTTGATTTATAATTTACATCGCCGATCGCTTTGACATCTCGATCGATTTGTTTAGCTAAAGGCTTAAAAGGCGCAATTAATTCTCGTTCCTTGATTAGTCGATTATCAAAGAAATATACATCTTTCGTTAATCCACGATCGGAAGCAAATAAATCGACCTCAACTAAACCTACTTCCTGGGCTAGTTTCCGAATATTTTTATGCCCAGAATCGATAAATTCACCACCTAATTCTACCGTAGTGTCCGTACCTAAAGCCTTGTCCCGACTGAGAATTCGCCCACCGACACGCTGACTAGCTTCGACAATTCGCACTGGTACACCCGATCGATTAAGATAATAAGCCGCCGTCAATCCTGCAATTCCCGCCCCCACAATTAACACGGGTGCTGTTGCGGCATCCACCTGTGGCTGATGGCGATCGAATGCGAGCGCAGAGAGGGCACCAGCCGCCGCGAGAGAGCCTCGAACTAAATGGCGACGACTAATCCGCAGTTCCCACAGTTCGAGAGCTGTTGTCGCAGAAATCTGTCGAGCGTCGGCAAATCTAGCAATCTGATAAGCACGCCGCAAACTCTGTATCAAGTGACTTTTAGCCATCCTCTACCTCTAACCTTAACTAACTACAGCTATATCTAACTATAGTGTGGGAACCCGTACTCAACCCTTGCTTGCAATGCCCTACCTCAGTCGGATAAATTAGCACTCAGCAGTTGAGAGTGCTAAATACTCATAATAATTATGGCATCAGTATCGTTAACAGTATCCACAGTCAAGCCTTTAGCCGATCGCGTCTTCGTTAAGGTCAGCGCATCTGAAGAAAAAACCGCTGGTGGGATTCTTCTCCCTGATACAGCAAAAGAGAAGCCCCAAATTGGCGAAATCGTTCAAATTGGTCCTGGCAAACGCAACGAAGACGGTACTCGTCAAGAGCCAGAAGTCAAAGTCGGCGACAAAGTTCTTTATTCCAAATACGCTGGTACCGACGTGAAGCTCGGCGGCGACGAATATGTTCTGTTATCTGAAAAAGATATTTTAGCTGTAGTCGGCTAGATCGTTTCTTCAACGAACATTTCACCTTACTCCTAAAATTAAAAGATTATGGCAAAGCGAATTATATACAATGAAAATGCTCGTCGCGCTCTGGAACGCGGGATGGACATCTTGGCTGAAGCGGTAGCAGTTACCCTCGGTCCTAAGGGTCGTAACGTGGTCTTAGAGAAGAAATTTGGCGCACCCCAAATCGTTAACGATGGTGTAACCATTGCTAAAGAAATCGAACTCGAAGATAACGTCGAAAATACTGGTGTTGCTCTGATTCGTCAAGCTGCATCTAAAACTAACGACGCTGCTGGCGACGGTACTACTACAGCTACTGTACTCGCTCACGCGATCGTTAAAGAAGGTTTACGCAACGTTGCGGCTGGTGCCAATGCGATCGCCCTCAAACGCGGTATCGACAAAGCAACTGGTTTCCTCGTCGAGAAAATCGCCGCTCACTCCAAACCAGTAGAAGATTCCAAAGCGATTGCTCAAGTAGCTTCCATCTCTGCTGGTAACGACAACGAAGTCGGCGAAATGATTGCTAACGCCATGGACAAAGTTGGTAAAGAAGGCGTTATCTCTCTAGAAGAAGGTAAGTCGATGATTACCGAACTAGAAATCACTGAAGGGATGCG
>NZ_JANOJV010000171.1:0-2168 GCF_031418915.1 Chamaesiphon sp. VAR_48_metabat_135_sub
AATGCCTTGGCTAACATCACCATCGTTAACGACTTGCCGCTCCCCGTCGTGTGCCAAATTACCCCACCCTGACGCGAAAGATCACCTCGCACCTGCTTGACTCGATCGATAGTAGCTCTCACCGCAAAATACTGTTGATAACGAGCGATTTTTTTCGTGCCACTATCAAATAAAATATAACCATAAATCAGATCTAATAACCGCGCTGGATTTAACAAACTGTAGAGAATTCGATCCTGCGCCGATACTTCTCTAATTCCCGCCGCCCATAATTCTTTAATCTTTGACTGTGCCCAAACTTCCCGCCAGCTTAGTAATTTCTGACTCTGCGCCTGAGCTAATGGCACATTAATTAAGGCATAAAGTTCAGCCTCAAAAGTTTCGGGAATAGCTTCTTCTTTCCACACCGCCCAAAATTCTTTGTCAGTGTAAGTTGTACCATATTGAGCCGTGTTCTGCGCGATCGCCAGCAATATCTGCGTCACACAAAAAAAGTGCGGAATTTCATCAGGGCGATGATTCCGCAGGTGTTGACTAATTGCATCGCCCATTGCATCATTTAGATCGGGACGCTTACATTCGATCGCAACTACCGGAATCCCATTAATAAACACCACAATATCAGGGCGACGAGTTTGGGTACTATTCAACCGTTCGATCTCAAACTCATCGGTGACGTGATAGACATTATTCGCCGGATTTTCCCAGTCGATATATTTAACTGTGTGACTTTTCTTGTCACCATCGATCGTTTGTTCGAGACTTTTCCCTAGTACTAATAAATCGTAAATCTGTTCGCTAGTAGTATAGAGAGCGTCGTAAGTAAATTGACTAATTGCAGCGACAGCAGTTTGAATATTAGCATCACTAAATGGATAAATTTTACCCCGATGTTCGATCTGATTGAGCTGGTGAAGTTGGGCGGTGAGGATGTCTTCTAGGACTACTTTCGATCGTTTTCCCTGACGATGTGCGAGAGCTTCTGCTGGCGTGATGTAGGTATAGCCAATATTTTGGAGCAGGGCGAGGGCGGGGATTTGGGATGAGATGACTTCGCGTAGATCGATCGAGGATGGTGTCATCAAACTAAATCTCCATCAGTAAGAGTATATAAATCGGGTTCATCATCCAGAAAATTAAAAGAGTTACCACGATCGGCTAATGCCATTATTTCATTAGTAGAGGGTTCTTTGTATCGTTTATTAAATACCTTCTTGAATTCTATGGCTAGACACCTTTGATAGATAATTTCTTGAAAGCCATTACCTAGTTCATTGTGGACTTTCATTGCACAGCCATTAACTTTGTATGTGATATCGTTGAGTTCCATAGCTTATTCTCCATGCGTGCATTTTTAGTGTTCCCCCACACCCCACCATGAGAATCAGGATTTTTAGGATTTTGGGATTTTCAGGATTAGGTGGTTTGTGGGATGCGGGGATGGTTGAGATTTGGAGGATTTTGGTTGTTTGAAGGATGCGTAGATAGTTAAGAATTTTGCTACTCACTAAATATCTTAATCCCATCCATCCTGAACACCCTTTGCTACCCACAAACACCCTAATCCTGAAAATCCTAAAATCCTCTAAATCCTGATGCGCCCGGTGAGTAGTTGCTGCATCAATCCTAGTTTCTGTTGCTTGTAAGCAGCCAGTTGTTTTTCTAGGGTTGATATTTCCTCATCCGCAGCAGAGAGTACAGCCGCAATCTTCTCCTGTTCTGGAAGTGATGGTAATATTACTTGCGTAGATTCCATTGTGGATTTAGTTATATGCAGAATTCCCATCCCATTAGATTTACTCATTTTTTGCTGAGTTTCAAAATCCAGTAAAAAGTAAAAGAAATTCTTGCTTAATAAATTATCATTGCATACCACCTTCCAAATATGATAATGATAGATTGCTCTTTCTCCTTGCCAAATGTGTGGGCCGAAAGTAGCTGACCACATATAGAGTAAATCACCTGAATTCACATATTGATGCTCAGGGAGTTCAAGATTAGAGTAATAAAAATTCTTTCCTGTACCTGTAAGATTTTGCAATCTAATTACAGGAGTACCAATTTCTTCCCATTCAGATAACTTGTATGCTCGTCCATTATAAAAATGAGCAACTTGATTCTGTTTATACCTTTTCCACTCGCTACCCTCAAACTCCTTAAAACGTTTC
>NZ_JANOJV010000172.1:0-35767 GCF_031418915.1 Chamaesiphon sp. VAR_48_metabat_135_sub
ACTTTCTTGTGTTTTTTTTATTCGGGGGCAACCCCCGAATAAAAACGCCGCTGTCTTGAAAAGTTGCTCCACTTGCAATACGGTTCGGTTAAACAAATATTTGTTCTAGTCTCACCTAGATTACTTTTGTGAATTCATCTTAATTTTGATATATAGCCATTTTGAAAACAACATTATTGCCCCTAAGATTAGCAGCAATCCAATCGGAATCAGCACACCCCCGATCCCGAAATTTTTACAGTAGGGATTGGTGTCACCGATGATTGCCTTGCATTTTTTTCCTTCATAGTCTAATACGGTCGTGAGGGCTGTTCCGGCACCAACGATAGTAACCAGGTTTTGAAAATTGAGATCGCGTTCTGATTTTTCTAGTTCGATCTGACTGCGAAGGGCATTGATATTAGTCTCTAATAATTTCAACCCAAGTTGCATATTATCGGCATCTTTTTCAATTTGAGCTAGATACTTTTTCTCCGCAAGATTGCTGAATCGATCGAGAAAATCTAGATTGCTTGCCGATCCTGCTTTTTGTTCTATCTGTTCTAAGCGAGTGCGGTAATTGACGAGATTGATATCGATGATTTGCTTTTGAAAGGATAGATTTAGCAGATCGATCGTATATTTATTGAGGATGTTTTGAACGTCATTAAAAATCTTCTGCAAGTCAGCCAAACTAATTTTCGATTTTTGACTATTTTTAATGATTTCGGCATTGTCTTGAACTTTTTTATAATGCTCGATTAATGCTTCTTTAATCGAGCGACTCTGATGATAAGCCCAAGTAATTTTATGTCGGTAACAGTATAAACCCATCCAATCCGTATAAAATTCAGCAGCTTGTGTTAATGTTTCTCGATCGGGAAAAATGATGACGATCGAATGATTGCCCTTGTAAGACTGAGGTTGCCATATTTCAAAAATATCTGCGCTGAGTAAGGTGCCTTTACCGTAGATTCTCGGCGTGGATTTATCTTTAAATAATGTTTGATAGCACTCAATCGCTATACTTTCGGCATCTCTTTCTCGATCGATCGACCAGCCCGATAGCAGCCAAGTTTTACCGATCGTTAGAGGATTATTACAAGCAGCATCCTCGATTTCCGATTCGATCGAACTAAAAGAATCAAGGGATTGAGGTTCGGTAAAATTTTCAACAGAACAATCAATTTGCAAGCCGTAAGTATCATTGAGCAGCACCGGATAGTAATATCCTCCGAGACGACGATCGACAGGATCTAGCTTCAATCTAGTCGGTGTTGCTAATGCTAGATATTCGGTTTCAGCCTGAGGATTTTTGAGTTCGATCTTGGGTGGCAATCTAGATCGAAAGGCTTGCAGATTGCTCGCAATTTCGGTGGCATCGGCATTGAGCGGACTTCTGAGATCGTAGATAAATAAGTCAATCGTCGGATAGAATAGCTCATTCATAAATTAGGGCGAGAAAATATGGTGCAAAATCATAGCACGAGCGATACCAATCTTGACAGATTATTTACTATCTCGATTAACAAATTGTTTGACTCGATCGAGAAAATCGAGCTGTTTAACTACTTCTTCCGGTCGCTCTGATTGATTAATAACAATTACCACATTATTCAATTGTTGCTCGTATCCTGATGCCTCAGAGTCGGGGCTGATGCCTTTCATTATCAAACCAGATGAATTGGTTGCTAATACTTCCCCTGGTTTAGGTAATAAATCGAGGGGGATTTCTCCCAGTCGATCGAGTTTTTCTTTGTACGATCGATAGGATTTATCTAATTGGGAATTGCCTTGGATCGTCTGGATTAGATCGGGTTCGATATGACTTGACCAAGCTTTGGGTTGGGTTTTGAGCTGGTTGGCAACTTGCTTTAAGCCTTCTTTGTCCACGTCGCTCAAGCTATCTGAAAAATCTTGTAACGCCAACAGATATGCCAAGATTGTATTACTAATTGTTACTGCCATAACTTTTGACTCAATTGGATGAGCTAATATGGTTTTACGCTCTCAAACTAACACTATGAGCCTAAGTTGTCAGCTCATCTGAAATATGACTTCACAATGGGAAGCACAGGTTGTCGGAATTAATTATTATCCCACCTATACCACCCTTGGGCAATTGACGGCAGCGGCGAATGATGCCGAAGCGATCGCCGTGCAACTCGAACAATCTGGCTATCAAACCTTTCGAGTTCAGCGACTGCCGCGCCAAGCCAATCAAAAGGGTGAATGGCAAGTAGATCCCAATGAGGGAGTCAAGACGCAAGAATTGCAAGTTGCGATCGCTAATTTATTGATGCCACCCGATGGCAATCCGCCGGAGACAGCTTTATTCTTTTTTTCGGGACATGGTTGGCGCAAACCTGTAGATGGTAAAGATGAGGTATTTTTAGCCACTAGTGATGTATTGCCGAGTGAGAGGATCTATGGCATCTCGATCGGTTGGCTGGGAAATCTGATTCAAACCAGCCCAGTTAAAAAGCTAATTATCTGGCTAGATTGCTGTTTTAGTGGCGAACTAATCGATTATCTACCTACTAATAAAGATTATTGTATTTTTACCGCTACCCGTTCTTACGAACCAGGAATTGAAATCAAACATGAGGAGGGTTTATTTACGCGGACATTGCGATCGGGATTAAACCCCGACAATTATCCCGACGGCATTGTCGATAGCCATAAATTGGCTAAATATATTCAAAAACAGATGGCGCAAACGGGGCAAGCTCCTCAATGTTACAATTCAGCTCGATCGATTCTATTGACTAGCAAAGTTACGCCCGCGACTTTTCGAGATCGATGTCCCTATCGTTCCCTGTCCTATTTTACAGAACAGCCCGAAGATGCCCATGTGTTCCATGGTAGGACAAAATTAACGCTAGATTTAATCCAGCGGGTGCGGAATAAAGAACGCTTAATTGCGGTGTTTGGAGCATCAGGTAGTGGTAAATCATCCCTGATTCGAGCGGGGTTGCTCTATCAGCTTAAATTGGGTCAAGAGATTGTCGGGAGTAATAATTGGGTTTATTGTGAACCATTTACACCGACAGACGATCCTTTCGCGAGATTGCATCAGGCTGTGGGCATAGATCCTCCTGCAACCGTCCCCCATCGACGTGGGGAGACAGAACCCGCAAGTAATTTAGTCCCATTCTTGAAAGAGCGTTGGGGCAATCTCATGCCGATAATCTTCATTGTCGATCAGTTTGAAGAATGCTTTACAATGTGCAGCGAGCAGCAACAGAAAGCATTTGTTGACTGTTTGACGGAGTTAATTGAGGCGATCCCAAATTTACGGATTGTCATCGGGATGCGATCGGATTTTCGGAGCAGATTGCGGGAATATCCCCAATTTACTCAACATATGAAGAGCAAGGTAAATGTCGGACATCTCAATCGTGAGGAAATCCAAGAAGCGATCGAGAAACCCGCCGAATTCGTAGGTTTAGGAATTGAGGGCAGCTTAACGCAGAAACTAATCAATGATGTCGAAGACTATCCTGGCATTTTGCCGCTGTTGCAATATACCCTGACTGAGTTATGGAATGAGACACGCAAGCAGGGCGAACGGTTTTTGCGATTGGCAACCTATCAGGGATTAGGGGGGATCGAGGGCACACTAGAAAAACGTGCCGATGCCGTGTATGAGAGTTTACTGCCAGAAGAACGCGCCGTTGCCAAACGCATCTTTTTGGAGTTAAGCCAGGTGGGGGATAACATCGATATCCGCCGACGGGTGAAGTTAGGGAATTTAGTCAATTCGCACCATTCGTTAGCGATTTTAGATCGAGTCACTCAAAAATTGGCAAGTCCAGACAATCGACTAATTACGCGAACAGCCATCGAAAAAGCGGAAGATCTCTACGCAGCCGAAATTATCCTTGATGTAGTGCATGAGGCGTTAATTCGCCATTGGAAGCAATTAGGCGAGTGGAAGCGACAATATCAAACAGCGATGATAACCGAGCGCAAAATTGAAGCAGCAGCTCAGGACTGGCAGGCGGAAGGCAAAAAAACTGACTATTTATTCCCAGGATCGAGATTAGGGGGAGTGGAGGACTATATAAAAGACTTCGGCAACTTGGGGATGTTGGATGGGATGGCGGAGGAGTTCATCAGAGAAAGCCAGAATTTACGGGATAAATTAGAGCAGAAAGAAGCAGCCCGCCAGCAACGAGAATTAGATATTTTAGAAGAAAAGCGAAAAGCAGAAGAAAAGGCACGGCAAGAAGCAGAAAAACGGACGGAAGAACAAGCCCAAAGCAATAAAAAATTGCGTCAACGCGCAAATATTTTGAAAATTGTGTTGGGCTGCGCGGTAGGGATTGCCTCGCTCGCGGTGTATTTCGGGTGGGATGCTAATCGACAGAAAAGTATTGCCAACGAACAGAAAAATATTGCCGAAGTTAAAGAACAAGCAGCAAATGTTCAACTCCAACTGCCGATCGAAAAAAATGTTCGTCCTCTAATCCTAGCCCTAGCAACAGTCGGGCAAAATCAAAAATTCGCTCGAAACCCTTTCACTCAAGTAAAAGGTAGCTTATTAGATGCGATCGATATTGTCCGCGAACGCAATATCTTCACAGGGAATCGAAAGTGGGTCGATTCCGTCGCAGTCAGTGTCGATGGTAAAACTATTGTTAGTGGGGGTAAAGATGGGACTATGCGGTTGTGGAATCGGAATGGTAAAGAGATCGCGCCACCCTGGAAAGAACATAAAAATAGTGTCAGAGCCGTCGCCATCAGTGCTGATGGTAAAACCATCGTCAGTGGGGGTCAAGACGGTACGGTGTGGTTGCGGGAGAGCAATGGTAAACCGATCGGGAAACCCTTTACAAGGCATAAAGGTTATGTCAAATCCGTCGCTGTCAGTGCCGATGGTCAAACCATTGTTAGTGGTGGTGAAGATGGGATTGTGAGGGTATGGGATCGGTCAGGTAAAGCGAGCGAACTACCCTCGAAAAATCGTCAAGGTGCTGTCTATTCCGTCGCCGTCAGTGCCGATGGTCAAACCATTGTCAGTGGAGGTGCTGACGGGTTTGTGAGGGTATGGGAGCCCAATGGTAAGGCGATCGCGCCACCCTGGAAAGGGCATAAAGGTTCTGTTAGTTCTGTTGCCCTCAGTGCCGATGGTGAAACCATTGTCAGTGGCGATGATGACGGGACTGTGGGTTTGTGGGAGCGCAATGGTAAAGCGATCGCACCACTATGGAAAGGGCATGAAAGTGAGGTTAGAGTTGCCATCAGTGCTGATGGTCAAACCATTGTCAGTGGTGGTCAAGATGCGACTTTGTGGTTCTGGGATCGAAATGGCAAACCGATCGGGCAACCTTTGAAAGGGTATCAAGGTTCGATCTATTCCGTCGCCGTCAGTGCCAATGGTCAAAGCATTGTCAGTGGGGGTAATGACGTGCGGTTGTGGGATCGTAATGGCAAAGCGATCGAGCTACCTTTCAAAGGTCATAAAGATAATGTCAATTCCGTCTCAGTTAGTAAGGATGGTAAAACGATTGTTAGTGGTAGTCAAGACGGGATAGTGCAGTTGTGGGATCGATCGTCGGGCAAGGCGATCGGGCGAACCTTGGGACAGCATCAAGGTTCTGTCAATTCCGTCGCCGTTAGTGCGGATGGTCAAACCATTGTTAGTGGGGGTAATGACAGCACCGTGCGATTGTGGGATCGATCGGGTAATGCGATTTGGAAATCTTTGCCAAAACATCAAGGTTCTGTCAATTCTGTCGCCATCAGCACCGATGGTCAAACCATTGTCAGTGGGAGTGATGACAACACAGTGCGATTGTGGGATCGATCGGGTAATGCGATTTGGAAATCTTTGCCAAAACATCAAGATTATGTCACTTCCGTCGCCGTTAGTGCGGATGGTCAAACCATTGTTAGTGGGAGTGATGACAAAACCGTGCGGTTGTGGGATCGATCGGGTAATGCGATCGGGCTACCCTTTCAAGGGCATGAAGGGATAGTTAGTTCCGTCGCTGTTAGTAAGGATGGTCAAATCATCGTCAGTGGGGGTCATGACAAGACTCTGCGGTTGTGGGATCGATCGTCGGGCAAACCGATCGGGCAACCCTTCAAAGGGCATCAAGGTTATGTTAGTTCCGTTGCCCTCAGTGTGGATGGTAAAACCATTGTTAGTGGGGGTAAAGACAAGACTGTGCGGTTGTGGCGAGGAGTTGTGTGGCAAGATTGGGTAAAAGTGGGTTGCGATCGATTGCGGTTGCATCCAGAGTTTACGTTTCCTGCTAAAGATGCCACCGAAGAGGAGAAAATTACCCTACAAGAAGCGGTAGAAACTTGTTTGGACTATGGAAAAAGGTGAAAACCCTTTGACAGATAAGGTGTTGCAGAGTGTGAAAGACCAGTGATGGTGTGAATTTCCCTATTTTTAAGCTATTTACTCCCTTCTCGCTCTAAGATTACAGATTAACAATTTCTCTATATTCTCTGCGCCCTCTGCGTCTGGAGCGTTAGAAAACAATCGGTAGACAGTAATATGGTTCAAGGATTATCTACACTCTTCTGGCAGGAAGGGATTAACGTGAGTTCGGGTTGAGGGGAGCCTAGAGACTGAAGTCTCTGCTCATGATACGAAATCCGCCGCCCAGTACTAGTCAAATACCACAGTTTTATTCCCATATACTAGCACCCGATTTTGAAGGTGGTGGCGTACCGCTCGCGCTAGCACGATGCGTTCGAGATCCTTGCCTTTGCGAATCAAATCGTCTACATCATCGCGATGGGTGACGCGGACGACATCCTGCTCGATAATTGGCCCAGCATCGAGTTCGGAGGTGATATAGTGACCTGTGGCACCGATAATTTTTACCCCGCGCTCGTAAGCCTTGTGATAGGGATTGGCACCGACAAAGGCGGGGAGGAAGGAATGGTGAATATTGATAATATTATGACTGGGAAATGCGTCGATAAATTCGGGACTGATAATTTGCATGTATTTAGCTAAAATTACCAGGTCGATTTTATACTCGTCGAGTAAGGCTAATTGCCGTTGTTGTTGTTCTTGTTTATTATCTTTGGTAATCGGCAAATAATGATAGTCAATCCCAAATTGTTGGGCGATCGATTCGAGGTCGGGATGGTTGCTAATAATTAGCGGAATTTCTGCCAAAAACTCGCCTGCTTGCTGTCGCCAGATTAGATCTAACAAGCAATGATTTTGACGACTCACCCAAATTGCCATGCGCGGAACTGCATCAGAAAAGTGGATCTCATAAGTGCCACCCAAAGGCTGGGCAATCGCACCGAAAGCTGGTGCTATTAAATCTCGTGGTAAATTGAATCCTTCAATCTGCCATTCAATTCGACTGATAAATAAGCCTGCATTAAAATCGGTATGATGATCGGCATGGATGATATTCCCACCGTTAGCATAAATAAAATTGGCAAGTTTTGCGACTAATCCACGTCGATCTGGACAGGAAAATAAAAGTGTAGCTGTTGGTTTCATTCGCAGTAATTCCCCCTCTTTCTTCCGTAGATAAATAACTTGTTTGAAATCGTAGTTTCTCTAGTCTCTCTACTCTTCACCCTCTAACAATTCAAACAATCCATCGTCTAACTCATAGCCTAACATTTGGGTCATAAACTTGAGTCGAGATCGATCTGGAATTTGCTGAGTCTGGAGCCAATTTGTCAGCAGAAAAACACGGTGCATCACCCAAATTTCTAAGGCTTCGGGATTGTATTGAATCCCTTCCTTGCGATTAAATTGATGAGGGACTAACATCGCGACATATCTACTGAGTTCTCCTGCTTGCCAATCGAGGATGAGGGGTAGATAAGGATAACGGGCATCCAATCGGATAAACCACAGTCGGATTTCGGGAATTTCTGAGAGTTCGCGCGGATCGTCAGGATCTTGGGGATAGTCGATCGCAAATCTTAAATCTAGATCGAATTGCCGTGGACTTATGGCTAGCCATCGATCGATCTGGCTGCCGATCGACGATAGGTCTAAACTGAGGAGCGCACGATCGTTAATACTAACTGTCGTCATGAATTAATATAAATTGACAAGTAAGTTATTAATACTAAACGTAGTTTGAAATATTCAGTGTAAATGTTAAGATAGTTGGAGGAGCGTGCAAATCTATACTTTACCCGAATTAAAAGATATCTTACCACTTAATCTTTGTGTCAGAGCCAGATTAAGCCGTTGCGATCGTTGCGTTCCAAGTGCAGCCCATTGAGGCATCTGGCACATTGAGTCAGCTCGGCAGGTCGTAAAATAGCAGAATAATGTTCTTCACGATCGGTAGATTTGGAGCATATTTATTAAGATAATGTAAGCAAAACTAAGATATCTTGAAATAAGTGGTATGAATATTGTCCATATGGATGGAATGTCAATTTAGATACACTGCTCGGCGTATGTAAATGCTGCTCATGCTCACGATCGCGAAGATGACAAATGGCAGCGGAGCAGATCGGTTTTAAACTATAAAAAAAATATTTTCGCACTGACAGTTAATAACTTATATTTTGGGGAGGGAGATGAGATGAAAGATCGCCAGCAAGGATCGATTAAAAAACAGTTAACCGCAGCCTGGGGCAAGTTTCAGCCCGAACGGAAATCGGGAAATAGATCGGATCGCCATGATGAACGCGACGATCCAGCGCAAATCGAGATCGGCGATCTGGCCCATTCGATTGGCTATGGGCAATCGGAGCTGGCAAGCAAAGGGATTACCGAAGTTTCTTCGGCTATTACCCCCATTCCCGATGGGAACATGTTCAGCGATATCATCGCACCCATCAGCAAGCTGAATCTGCCGAAAGTAGATGTCGATCCTTGGTCGGCATTTTGGGCGGTACTCGCAGCAATGATCGGTGGAACGGGTATTACGAGTTATTTGTTGCTCATTGCCGTACCGCCGACACCTAGTTGTCAGGGTGTTTTACCAGTTTCAACCGATAGCGAACGGCTCTATTGCGCTCAGGTTGGCGCAGATACCCAGGAAATACCCAAGCTCCGCGCCGCAGTCGATTTAGTCAAGGGATGGAACGATCGTCATCCGCTCTATGGTGAGTCGCAACGGTTGCTCAAGGGCTGGTCTGAAGATTTAAATAGAATTGGCCGCAAGCAATTTAATGACGGTAAGATCGAACAGGCGATCTCGACTCTGAAGATCGTGCCAGTTATTAGCCCCATTTACGATCGCACCCAATCGACGATCTCCAAATGGTCGAGTGAATCCCAAAATAGTGCCAAGATCGATGCCAAGTTCGAGCATTCGATGAAAAGTGGTGACTGGAATCAGGCATTTGCAATCTTGCAAACAGTGCAGCAAATGCGGGGAACTTACTGGAATACCTATAAGCATGACAAAATGTCCTCCAAGCTCGCCCAAGAACGAGATGGTTGGGACAAACTCCAAGAGGCGAAAGACGCACTGGAGAACAAAGAGGGTGATGACTATCACACGCGAGCCAAGCGGATTGAATTAGCAATAAAAGCAGCAGGAAAAAAAGGCAAGGATAAAGTAGTCGAAGTTCCTCTACCCAAGGAGCCAGCACCGATTCTCAAAGCGATGCAACTGGCAAACCAAATTAACCCGACCACCTTTGTTTATCACGAGGGGCAAACCCTGCGGAGTAAATGGAGCAAACATTTAGTGCAGTTGAGCGTCGGTTTATACAAAGCTCAGAATTTTAACGAAGCAATCGCGATCGCTCAAAAAGTGCCCCAGGACGTATCGGTTTATCAAGAAGCTCAAGATTGGGTCAAACTCAATCAAGCGCACGTCTGGGCGGGGAAACGCCACGTCCTAGCCCTAATGGATGCAGTTGCCCAAGCCAAGAAAATCCCCAAAACTAGCTCGATTTACACCTTAGCACGGACGAAACAGTCCAACTGGCGAGGGATGCTCAAACAGCAAACCCAACTCCAATGGGCAAAAACCATTGCTAGCTTCCAGCAACCAGCTACGCTTGCGCTGGCGATCGAAACCGCCAAGCAGGTACCAGCCACAAGCGAGCTGGGACAGACGATTCAGGGCGAGATTTCAACATGGAGTCGGCAGATCGAAACCATCGACAATCGGGTGATTTTGGCTAAAGCCAGACAACTAGCTGGGAATGGGGAGTCTCTCCCCAATCTCAAAGCCGCTGTGCGCCTAGCGGGAAAGATTACCAAAGATCGACCGATGGGTGAAGAAATTACCGCAGTTGTCGCCGAATGGAATGAAAAAATTCAGACAGTAGAAGATCGTCCGATTTTAGCCAGTGCGATTGAAATCGCCAGAAGAGGCGATCTAGCTCAAGCGATCTCTGTGGCAAATCGGATCGCCCCTGGGAGATCGCTCTATCAAAATGCTCAAGCAGAGGTGAGATACTGGGCGATGGAACTACAGGAAGTTGCCGATCGCAAGACCCTAGACAATGCTATTTATATCTATCGTCAGGGAAAAATTGCTCAAGCGATCGACTTAGCGGATACAATCGGTCGGCGCAGTCCGATTTACAGCGATGCTCGCTCTTATTCATTGAATTGGCGAGTACTGTTGTCACCGCGTTCAGCTCGTTATTAATGTTAGACGGTTGGGGGTTGGGGAGTAGGGG
Organism: Chamaesiphon sp. VAR_48_metabat_135_sub; assembly: GCF_031418915.1. Lineage (NCBI taxonomy): Bacteria > Bacillati > Cyanobacteriota > Cyanophyceae > Gomontiellales > Chamaesiphonaceae > Chamaesiphon > Chamaesiphon sp. VAR_48_metabat_135_sub. Next base: position 10,579 of record NZ_JANOJV010000172.1, read on the forward strand.
AGTAACGGATTAGGGGAGTAAGAAACACCCCAACACCCCAACCCCCCAACCTCTCAACACCCCCACACCCCCACACCCCTCTGGCTGCATGAAAAATATTCAAATTTCGTTGTGGGACGAGAATAGGAGTCAGATTTTACAGCAGTGGCAATTTATCCCTCCGGCACCGATTCAGATCGGTAGATCGCCAGAACACCCGATTGTTATCGATCGACCGTCAATTTCCCGATTTCATGCGACGATCTCTTATACTAGTTTGCGGCAGGGTGGTGGTTACTGGGAAATTCGCAACCACAGTGCCAATGGTACTTTAGTTAACGATCTCTCGATCGACAAAGTATTGCTTACCAATGGCGATCGCATTCAACTATCCAGATCTGGTGTATTATTAACCATTCAACTAGATGTGGCGATTATCAATCTCACTACTCCAGTCACTTGCGAGCATCTAGACAACCCTGCAAACACCCTCTTTTGTATCCACTGCGGACAGCCAATTACCGTCAGTCGCCAGATTAAACATTATCAGATTCTCAAAACCCTAGGACAAGGGGGAATGGGCACGACATATTTAGCTTGGGATAAGGCTAAATTGTTGGTACTTAAAGAAATGAATGCAGATATGGCGACAATTCCTAAAGCACAGGAATTATTTGCCCGCGAAGCCAAAATTCTCCAAAGTTTGCACCATCCTGGCATTCCCGAATATTATGATTTTTTTGTCGCAGATGGACGTAAATATCTCGCGATGGAACTAATCCACGGACAAGACTTAGATGTATATGTGATGGATCGTGGCAAAATTGAGCTAGCTCAGGCGATCGAATGGATGATTCAATTATGCGAGATCTTGGGCTATATTCATCAGCAACAGCCCCCACTGATTCATCGCGATATCAAACCAGCTAATATTCTAGTCCGCACCATAGATCGCCGTATTTTCTTACTCGATTTTGGCGCAGTCAAAGAAATTGGCACCCTTGGTGGGACAAAAATTGGTGCGCCAGACTACATGGCACCAGAACAAAATAACGGTCAACCCTGCACTCAGTCAGATTTATACTCGATCGGTCCCACCTTGATTTTCCTGCTCACCGGACGAAATCCTGCTGAGTTTATCGAATTCCGACCGGATGGCTACCATTTTAACGTTTCCGCTGTACCCACAATTCCGCCTAAAGTGCAAGCTCTAATCGATCGAGTCACCCAACGTCGCTCTCAAGATCGTTATCTTGCTGCCGCAGACTTAGCACGAGATCTACGAGCATCAATTACTTAAAATAGATGTAGATAGTTTTAGCCGAACTTGTCGAACTTCACTTTGATTTATTAGTTGTTCTGGCTGAAGATGATGTAAATCTTTAGAGCACAAAACTACACCAATGAGCTGCGGTGAGATCGAGCATCGTTCCAGAATTCACCAGATTTAGAGCGATGGTTCTATTATACTTTGACGCAATTTATTTTCAGTCATTCAGCCCATGCAATCTCGATCGCAAAGAAGGGATGATATCAACACCACCAAAATTTCTTAACGAAAACATCAGCTTTAGCGCAAACTAGCTCAGATGAAAGGTTAAGACCACTCCAAGGTTCGATTCCTATTGACTGTTGAGTAGTTATTGTGGAACGAAACAAAAGTCAATGACCCTCATCACTGACAATCGTCAAAAATTTAGATCGAATGTAACTTCGTAAGTTCAAGATATGGCTGCTCCTCTGACAATCATTAAACCAGCAGGCGGACTCGATGGCGTGAAAGCAAATGAACTGCGCCAACAAGTGAGCGAAGTGCTCGCCTCGGGGAATAACCTCGTGATGATAGATATGGCTGATGTCAACTTCATCGATAGTTCTGGATTGGGTGCGCTGATTGTTGCTCTCAAAATGCTCAGAATTGCTGGTGGGGATTTATACTTGTGTTCGATCGCCGAACCAGTCAGAAATTTGCTCAGTATGACTCGGATGGATCGGCTATTTAATAATTCGGTTGCCCCTACCTTCATCGTTAATGCCAAGCTGCCAGATATTCGGGGCTGAAAAGCTGCTAGAGTAATTGATACAAACATGTAAAGATTGCGAGGGAAGTTAGTTTGAGTCAGCGTTCTGGTATTGCACCCCACGGCGGTAAATTGATCGATCGCATCGCCACCCCCGCCCAAAAAGCCGAGTTTCTGAGTAAAGCCGATAATTTACCTAGAGTCGCGCTAGATGAGCGGGCATTTTCGGATCTAGTCATGATTGCGATCGGTGCATTTAGTCCGCTGACTGGGTTTATGCCAGAAGCAGATTATAATAATGTCGTCCCGAATATGCGGCTGGCAAATGGATTGCCCTGGTCGATTCCAATTACTTTATCAGTTACTGAAGCAGTTGCCGCACCATTAGCGGTGGGTACGCCGATCCGCTTAGATGATAGTGCTGGCAGATTTGTGGGTGTCTTAGAATTAACCGAGAAATACACCTACAACAAACAGCAAGAAGCAATTAACGTCTACCGCACTGACGATGAAAAACATCCTGGTGTTAAAGTTGTGTACGACCAAGGTAACATTAATTTAGCAGGTGACATCTGGTTATTAGAACGGGAGGCACATCCTCAATTTCCCACCTATCAAATCGATCCAGCCGCATCCCGCGCTCAGTTTCAAGCCAAAGGCTGGAACACGATTGTCGGCTTTCAAACCCGCAACCCGATTCACCGCGCCCATGAATATATCCAAAAGTGTGCGATGGAAACCGTCGATGGATTATTTCTCCACCCTTTAGTCGGCGCGACGAAAGAAGACGATATCCCCGCCGATGTGCGGATGCGTTGCTACGAAATCATCCTCGAACACTACTATCCGATCGATCGCGTAATTCTCGGCATTAACCCCGCCGCAATGCGCTATGCTGGGCCACGAGAAGCCATCTTCCACGCTCTGATTCGCAAAAATTATGGTTGTACCCATTTTATCGTTGGACGCGACCATGCAGGCGTTGGCGACTACTATGGCACCTATGATGCCCAGCACATTTTTAGCGAGTTTGAACCAGGCGAACTAGGCATCACCCCGATGATGTTCGAGCACGCATTCTACTGCAAAGTTACCAAATCGATGGCGACTACCAAAACTAGCCCCAGTAGCCCTGAACAACGAGTGCATTTATCGGGCACAAAGGTACGAGATCTACTCCGCCAAGGCGAACTACCACCACCAGAATTCTCGCGTCCTGAAGTTGCCGCCGAATTAATTCGGGCGATGCAAGGAAACAAATAATAAGTAATAAGTAATAAGTAATTACCAAATCTATGTCTCTCAAATTTTCGATTCCTACAGTTGCGATCGTGGCATTTCTCACACTAACACATGGGACGATCTCAAATGCTGAAATTTATAAAACCAGCAAAAATCAAGTCGTAGTGACAGAGCTAACCGCTAAACAAAAGTATCCAGTCAAAGTTGTTAATGCCAAAAATAAGGCGCGTACACTCAAAGACAAAATCGCCAATGGTTGTGGTGAAATCATCGTTGACAATGCTAACAAATATAAATCATTAGTTGTCGGTACCGAGACGATCGATCCTGCAACATTAACCATTAAAGAACGCGCTCGTTGTAAACCTAAAAAGAATACAGTTGCCAAAGGTACCAAGCAAAAGAATGCGGCAACAGCGACAATAACAACTCCAGGAATGACAACAACAAGTCCAATATTGAAGACAACAACAACGCCGCCATCAATTATACCTGCTGCTATGCCGATAACGTCACCAGCCGTTAAATAAAGCGGTTGATTAATGAGGAAGCACAGATCCCCGACTTCTTGAACAAGTCGGGGATCTATCAATTGGGGATTTATCAATTAATTGGGGATTCTCTACAGATATTTTTTCAATAACAATTCAAGTTTCTGTTTCGTCGCTTCAGGAATCTTATCAATCGGCGTGATAATCGCATACTTGAGAGCCGAATGTGCATCAGAAACAAATAAATTTGCACCCAATCGCTTGACTGTTTCTTGAATTACTCGTTGAGCATTAGTCGCATTTTTATGGAGATTGGCAATTATCAGATCTACCGTCACACTATCATGGTCGGGATGCCAACAGTCGTAGTCAGTCGCTAATGCTAACGTGGCATAAGCAATTTCAGCTTCTCTAGCTAATTTTGCTTCAGGCAAATTAGTCATCCCAATAATCGTACCGCCTAGCATTCGATACATATTTGATTCGGCTTTAGTCGAAAATGCTGGGCCTTCCATACAGATATATGTACCGCCTTGGTGTAAAGTAATATCTGGGAGAGCGAGCGACTCAATCGAGTCTGCTAAAACACCCGATAACTTAGCACAAATTGGATCGCCAAAAGCAATATGTCCGACAATTCCGTCACCGAAAAAAGTACTAGTTCGACTTTTAGTTCGATCGATAAATTGATCTGGTAAAACTAAATCTAGCGGCTTAACTTCTGATTGCAAAGATCCTACCGCCGATGCTGAAATCAGGTATTCAACACCGATGTGTTTCATTGCATAGATATTTGCAAGGTACGGAACTTCCGAAGGTGTTAGATGATGATTTCGTCCGTGTCGCGCCAAGAAAACTACTTTTATTCCTGCTAAATCTCCGACGATAAGATGATCGGAAGGCTTACCAAAAGGTGTATCTACACTCACCTCTCGTACATTATTTAAAGCTGACATTTGGTAGAGTCCACTACCGCCAATAATCCCAATTTTTACATCACTCATTTTAATTATTGATAGTTAATAATTGATAATTGACAACCATCAATTTTAGAGATTCAAGCATCTCCTTTCAAGGAAAAAGAACAAACATTATTCCATCTAACTTTAAGATTTTGGTGCATTAATTTTAGTTTCAATATCAACTAAAGTATCCAAAACAAGCCTTTTGGCATATAGTTGCCATCCCCATTTCTGAATAGCAATTGCGGCTGCTGTACCACCGACAGCAGCAATATAATCTAGTGGTTGATTGAGTGAAATTCCAAACAATAAACCCAACCCCGCAATTCCCCAAAATGGTAGCGCGACAGTTTGTCTTTGAGTTTCGACTAATTTAACAATTCCCCCTGTGGGTAATTCTGTTTCCAAAGCCGCTTTGACTTCCTTCTGTTGTTCCCTTGTTACAGACAAACCAATCTTTTGACGCAATTTCTCGATTTTACGAGCATCACTACTGTATTGAGTTAGTTCATCTTCCGCCATCAATACCAGTCGTTCGTATTGTCCCACAGATATTATATCCACACGTATATTTATCGATAATTATAACGCGATTTAATATTTTTTAACCGCAGATGCGCGGCATTTCGACTTCGCTCAATAACCGGACGCAAAGGGGTTTATTGTGAGAGGATAATTATGTAATCAATTAACAAGTCTATTCTTTCCATATCAAATTTTAACTGAAACATGTCTATCTCCATTGGTTGTGCTATCTGGTCTTATCCTGGATGGGTAGGGGAAGTTTATCCACCTAAAACGCCATCCAAGGATTTTTTGCGCGTATATAGCAATCATTTTCCCGCAGTCGAAGGGAATACCACCTTTTATGCTACTCCAGATAAGGTGGTGATCGATCGCTGGATCTCGCAAACGCCACCAGGATTTAAGTTCTGTCTCAAGTTTCCCCGTGCGATTACGCACAATGGGTTGCTCGAACCTTACACTCTTCCCGCTCAGGCATTTATCACTCAGATGCAGGAATTGGGCGACAAATTGGGGGTGATGTTTATTCAATTACCGCCCAATTATTCACCAGAAGGATTTGCAGATTTGACAGCATTTCTAACAGCTTTGTCGCAGAAAAATGTCTCAATTGCCCTCGAAGTTCGACATCTAGATTGGTTCAAATCACCCCATCGAGATCGGTTAAATGAATTGTTGACGAGATGGGGTATCGGACGAGTTATCCTCGATTCTCGTCCGATTTATGAAGCAAATAAGAGCGGTGAAGTTGTCATCGCGTGCAAGAAACCGCGGGTACCAATTGACTTGACTTTGACAGCACCTTTTAGCTTGATTCGATATGTTTCTCATCCTGTGCAATTAGCAAATAAAATCTGGTTGGAGAGATGGGCTAGTCAGATTCAGGCATGGTTGCAGCAGGATACTCAAATATACATATTTGTGCATTGTCCGATCGAGGTGAAATCTCCTATTAATGCGCGTTATTTACATGAAATATTAGTGGAAAAGGGTATCTCGATCAATCTATTACCACCGAGATTTATTAATGATTTGCCAGTACAATTAAATTTGTTTTGATTTGCCTACGTCCCTAGAAATTCAGGTAGGGGCAATTCATGAATTGCCCCTACCTGAATTTCTAGAGTGGGTATTTGTCTTTGCTAATTTCCCGATATCGCCATCGCAATATCTTCACGAGTAGCACCAAGTGATAGTAGAGATTTGATTAAAAGATCGATCGACACTGACGGATCGCTAGCCTCCATTTTAGCAACCCTCGATTGACTAGAATTGATATTTTCTGCTAATTTTTGTTGAGATAGTTGTTCTTGTTGTCTGAATTTTTTTAGTGATTTACTCAGAGATAATCGAATTTCAATTATCTCCATCTCTTCCGGCGAGAGATCTAAAAATTCAGCAATGGTGACAACTTTGCCGCCAGCAGCTTCTACTTTTTGTCTTTTTATAGTATCCATAAATCATACAACAGGAACTATCCTGCGTCAAAGAGTTCATTATATCGTCTGATTCTTTTCTGACAATTATTGATTATCTGTTGGGGATTCTTTTGAGTCGTCTTAGCAAAAACATCGAAAACAACGATTTCATTCTCATCAATTCGGTAGATAATTCTCCACTCTTTATTATTTTCATTATCGCTCACCCTGAGTTCGTGACAGTGTGTACCAATATTAGGCATCGGTCTAGATTCACGCATTGATAGCATTTCCCCGTCCTGTAACCGTCTCAACAGAATACCTGTTTCAACTCGTGCAGATTTAGAAAATGGGGGCGTTTTAATTTCGCCAAAGAACAAGACAATCTCTTTACTGTCGTTGGAATAATTCATTTACGAAAATTTTATATTTAATTTTTTTAATCATTTTTTTGCGCTTTGATTCGTCGTTATAACATGGTTATGTCATATCAGACATAACCATGTCAACTAAAATCCGCATCAACATCCCGACTGTGGCACAATCGTACATAGAGGCAAATCGATCGCACCCATCCCAATGACAGCTAATCTTCCCCCCCAGTACGACGCAAAGACCACCGAAGCCAAATGGCAGCAGATTTGGGACACCAACCAAACCTACAAAGTCGATCCGGCTAAAGGTGGAAAACCCTTCTGTATCGTCATTCCACCGCCAAACGTGACGGGGAGTTTGCACCTGGGACATGCGTTTGAACAATCGTTGATCGATGCGTTGATTCGGTATCATCGGATGTGCGGGGACAATACTCTATATCTTCCTGGTACGGATCATGCGAGTATTGCGGTACAGACGATTCTGGAGAAGCAGCTCAAGGCTGAGGGTAAGACACGGTATGATGTCGGGCGCGAGAAGTTTCTAGAACGGGCATGGGATTGGAAGGCTGAATCGGGCGGTACCATCGTTAATCAGCTCAAGCGGATGGGTGTTTCGGCGGATTGGACGCGGGAACGGTTTACGTTGGATGAGGGGCTGTCTGCGGCGGTATTAGAGGCGTTTGTCCGGCTCCACAAGGATGGGTTGATTTATCGGGGACAGTATTTAGTCAATTGGTGTCCAGCTTCTCAATCGGCGGTGTCGGATTTGGAGGTGGAGAATAAGGAAACTAATGGCAGTTTATGGTATTTCCGATATCCGTTGAGCGATGGTTCGGGATATATTGAAGTTGCAACTACTCGTCCTGAAACGATGTTGGGCGATACTGCTGTTGCGGTGAATCCTAAGGATGAAAGATACAAGCATCTGATTGGGAAAACGGTTACTTTACCAATCGTTGGGCGGGAAATTCCGATTGTCGGCGACGATTTTGTCGAGGCTGATTTTGGTACTGGTTGTGTTAAAGTTACTCCCGCACATGACCCGAATGATTTTGCGATGGGTAAGCGGCATAATTTACCGCTGATTAATATCATGAATAAGGACGGCACTCTGAATGAGAATGCTGGCGAATTTGAAGGTCAAGAACGATTTGCCGCGCGTCGCAATCTGGTTGCTAAATTAGAAGAGTTAGGTAATTTAGTGAAGATCGAAGCCTATAAACATACTGTACCTTATAGCGATCGAGGAAAAGTTCCGGTAGAGCCATTATTATCGACCCAATGGTTTGTCAAAATTAGACCGATGGCGGATAACTGTCTGGAGCATTTAGATAACCAGAATTCTCCCGAATTCGTTCCCCAACGCTGGACGAAAGTATATCGGGATTGGTTGGTCAAATTGCAAGATTGGTGCATCTCTCGCCAATTGTGGTGGGGACATCAAATTCCGGCTTGGTATGCTGTCAGTGAGACGGGTGGAGAGATCGCAGATCATACGCCGTTCTTTGTTGCCAAAAGTGAAGCGGAAGCAAAGGTGCAGGCGATCGAACAGTTCGGTGCAGAGGTACAATTAGTTCAAGATCCTGACGTATTAGATACTTGGTTCTCGTCTGGAATCTGGCCATTTTCTACTTTAGGTTGGCCGGAAAATACGGCGGATTTAGAGATGTACTATCCCACATCGACGCTGGTAACAGGTTTTGATATTATCTTCTTTTGGGTTGCCCGCATGACGATGATGTCGGGATATTTGACTGGGAAAATGCCGTTTGAAAATGTTTATATTCACGGCTTAGTGCTGGATGAAAATGGCAAGAAGATGTCAAAGTCTGCGAATAATGGCATCGATCCATTATTATTGATCGACAAATACGGTACCGATGCTCTCCGCTATACTTTGGTCCGCGAAGTAGTTGGAGCAGGGCAAGATATTCGGATTCAATATAACCGCAAAACTGACGAGTCTGAATCTGTCGAAGCGAGTCGTAATTTTACGAATAAAATCTGGAATGCGGCGCGATTTGTGATGATGAATTTTGAGACATCAGAATTCAAGTTTGACGGCGATCATCTCACAGCACCAGCAACCGAATCATTAGAAGTCGCCGATAAATGGATTTTATCTCGATTCCATCAAACCGTCCAACAGACGAGAGATAATATCGATAAATATGCCTTGGGTGAAGCAACAAAAGGACTATATGAATTCTTCTGGGGGGATTTCTGCGACTGGTATATTGAGCTAGTCAAATCACGTCTCCAAGAAGATGCAGAGCCAAATAGTAAATTAGTCGTTCTCCAAACCTTAGCCATTATCTTGGATGGAATTTTGAAACTATTGCATCCATTTATGCCCCACGTTACGGCCGAAATTTGGCAAACTCTCACTGAAAGTGATGAGCGAAATGACATCTCAATTCAGCCATATCCAATTAGTGATTCTAGCTTAATTGATTTGGAACTCGATCGAGAATTTGAACTCCTCATCGGCGTAACTCGCACCATCCGCAACCTCCGCGCCGAAGCAGATCTCAAACGGGCGATTAAAATCGCGATTATCATCCAAAGCGATAGCGAATTAGAGCGTCAGATCTTAGAGCGTGGGAAAACCTATCTCTGCGATCTAGCGCAAATAGAGCAGCTTACTATTGTTGATAAATTAGCTGAAGAACCAGTAAGATCGATCGCGAGTGTCTTCGCTACCGTGCAGATTATCTTACCACTTACAGGAGTCGTCGATCTCGAAGCCTTCAAAGCTAAAATTCAGAAGAAGATTGATAAAATTGATAAAGAAATCGAATCGATTCATAGTCGTCTAAACAATACCAAATTTATCGAACGCGCTACTCCTGAAGTAGTGCAACAGACTAAAGATAGTTTAGTAGAAGCTGAAAAACAAAAAGAGATCTTACAAGAGAGACTCGAACAATTCTAGAGGTTTAATCCTATGCAATTACTCCAAAAAAGCTATACTCCAGACAAATATCTGGAACTAGAAGAAAAAGCCGAATTTAGAAGTGAATACCGTAACGGAGAAATTGTACCTATCGCTGGAGGAACGACTAATCATAATCAAATCAGTGGAAACGTTTACGCCAATCTAAAATTTGCACTAAAAGGGCAAGATTATCGAGCATATATCAGTGATGTCAGGTTGTGGATACCACCGAATCGTCAGTATATATATCCAGATGTGATGCTGATTCAAGGCGAACCTATTTATTTAGAAAATACTACCTCTACTGTTACTAATCCTCGGTTAATTGTGGAAGTTTTATCGAAATCGACCAAAAATTATGACCAGGGAGATAAATTCACCTACTATAGATCGATTCCCGAACTCCAAGAATATATCCTCATCGACCAATCTCGCTATCATGTAATGCAATATGTCAAGACTAATGCAGAACAGTGGTTATTGACCGATTATACCCAAGCGGAGGCGATTATAAAATTGGGATCGATCGATCTTGCTCTCGCTCTTAATGATATCTACGATCGAGTCAACTTTAATGAAATTGAAGAGTGACGATGATTATTTGATTACAATGAAGTAATACTGACCCAGAGGTTGTGATGATTAAGCTCTACCAAACTTCTATTTCCTTTAACTCTCGTCGAGTCTGGATTACCCTCCTAGAAAAAGAATTGGATTGCTAGACGATCAACCGTTCGTTGGCAGTAATGCGATTACCCTCGCCGAACCAGGGGAATTAACCAAAAGATCGATGTTAAATTAGGGACTAGGGGATAGCAAGAGCTAGTGGAACTTTCTCGATCGATCCTCTGTCTTGGCAGACAAGATTAACGTCTGATCCATCCATCCTAAACCCTCACGCTACCGTGAAATTAAACCTATGAAAATATCCCTCAAAATCTGGAGTTGGGCAATCTTAGGTGCCGTTTTAACAGCCGGAAATGCTGGGGCACAATATGGCCCGCCTACGCCACAGACAAGCGTGCCATCTGGTGGAAATCAAGCTCGCTTCATGTGCGAATTGCTCGATAACCAGTCTACAGTTACTTATCGGCCGATCGATCGACCTGGCGATAAATATCCTTGGGCGGTACCCAGCACGATGGGTAGTAATTGGAATGCTGGTAAACGCTGTACCGAAATCGCTCGTCGTCTGGAAGAATATCGTCGCGATGGACTCAAAGAACTGCGGACAGATGTCAGAAATCAGTACAATACCGTCTGTGTCACCACTGAAAAAAATAATGAGTGCCGGATTGTTTTCACCGTACCAACGGGTCAAGATGCGATCTCCACTAGAGATTCAGTCTTCCGCAATCTAACTATGGCAGATAGCGGTCAAACAACTACTGGTGTAAATACTTTCGCAGAAGGTAGTAATAATGGTTTGACTGGCATGTTAGGTAATATCCTGCCAGGTGGCGGCAAGATTGGAGGCAATCCGCCGACTCCTACCCGCTCGTTCCAAAACAAGGAGAGTATCGATCTCCGTCCGTTTCTATCGATAAAAGATGGTGGTACGGCCACACAATTGCGATCCCCTGTAACTAATCTCAATTCTACTACCACTAGCGATAGCAAGAAATTGAATCCCGATCGATTTCGGTAAGGAAATATACCAATTTCTGCAAAAGATCTCTTAAAAAGTAAACAAATGTTGCGATCGATTTGTTAGGCTTACTTAAAGACGTTTTTTGGAAAAGGTCGGATCGATCGTGGATATTCAAATTGGGAAAGGGAAAACGGCGCGGAGAGCATACGGCTTTGATGAAATAGCCTTAGTGCCTAGTGGGAGAACACTAGATCCCAGTTTGGCAGATACTAGCTGGCAAATTGGTGGTATAAAGCGGGAAATCCCGATTATTGCTAGTGCAATGGATGGGGTCGTCGATGTGCGCATGGCTGTAGAGTTATCGAAACTCGGCGCACTCGGCGTACTTAATTTGGAAGGGATTCAAACTCGCTATCAAGATCCCAATCCTATTCTCGATCGAATTGCTGCTGTTGGGAATGATGGATTTGTATCCCTGATGCAAGAACTCTATGCCGAACCCATCAAACCAGAATTGATCGAAGTACGGATTGCCGAAATTAAAGCAGCGGGAGGGATTGCCGCAGTTAGTGCGACTCCCGCAGGTGCGGCTCGATTTGGTGCGGCTGTGGCTAAAGCAGGTGCAGATCTATTCTTTATCCAAGCCACCGTTGTCTCGACTGAATTTTTAGCTCCAGAGGGGATCGAACCGCTCAATCTGGCTAAATTTTGTCAGGAAATGCCAATGCCCGTGATCTTGGGTAACTGCGTCACTTATGACATTACGCTCGAATTGATGCAAGCGGGAGCAGCCGCAGTTCTCGTCGGTATTGGCCCCGGAGCCGCCTGTACCTCTCGTGGGGTGCTAGGAGTCGGTGTACCTCAAGCGACTGCCGTGGCGGACTGTGCAGCCGCCCGAGATGAGTTCTTCAAGCAGACGGGTAAGTATATTCCTGTGATTGCAGATGGTGGCTTAGTCACTGGCGGCGATATCTGCAAATGTATTGCCTGCGGTGCCGATGGAGTGATGATTGGTTCGCCTTTCGCTCGTGCGGCGGAAGCCCCCGGGCGTGGTTTTCACTGGGGGATGGCTACGCCTAGCCCTGTATTACCTAGAGGAACGCGGATTAAAGTCGGTACAACTGGCAGCCTGACGCAAATTCTTAGAGGGCCAGCTAAACTGGATGATGGTACTCACAACCTCCTAGGCGCGCTGCAAACTAGTATGGGTACTCTGGGCGCGAAAACAATTAAGGAAATGCAGCAAGTAGATGTTGTAATTGCGCCCTCTCTGCTGACTGAAGGGAAAGTCTATCAGAAAGCTCAACAGTTAGGGATGGGGAAATAGATACGGGGAATGGGGCAACGGGGAGAGTGTCAATCAGACAAGTCCCAATAAACCCAGTCCCCTCGGTACTAAGCACCTAAATTCCCCTCCCCGATCTGTGGCGGTACTGTTACAATTAAGATCGACGGAAGCTGATGTTTCCGTTCACTCCTCACACCACATTCCGCCTGAGATACTTAATTGTATCTTGGGCGGTTCCTTGTTTAGGGTAAGTTCGACAACAGAACATCACGACTGAGTAAATAAGCGGAATTAAATATCAAACCTTTGTAGTTAATTATGAGGCAAATTTGCGGATTCTGTTGAGCAAACTAACTCAACATAATGTGCGTGATTTTCCGACGATCGGGGGCATGATAATTGTATCGATCGGGATCGATTGAGTTTCGAGGTTGGGATACAGCATCAAGCTACATTGGCCATCTACTAATTTACATATCAATCGGGCTGCTGGGAACTAGTTATGACTAAACAAGAAGATGAACCAAAAGATTTACAACCTCGGAAAATTAACCGGAACATAGTTTATGCAAGTTTAGGAATCGCTGGTTTCTTGGTACTTCCAGTTGTCCTGGTAGCCATCATTAACAATGCCGACATGACGGAGGAAGAGGTTAACGCACCGATCGATGTCATGTTTTACCAAACCACCGCCCAGTGCGAAGCTGATACCAAAAAGCAGCAAGATGAATATGCGGTGTCGCTCAAAAAATACCAAGCCGGACAAATAGCGCAGCCCCTAACCGCGCCGACGATCCAGACTAAAGACTGCGCCGCCCAAATGCAGGCAGCTCAAGCAGAATATAACAAGACCGCACCTGTTTATGCTTCGCTCGCTGAGTGCCAAGCCGAAGGGGTCAAATGCGAACCAACTCCTGCTGGCGCGCCGATTGCTGGTTACCGCCCCATCTATGGCGGCACCTATATCGACCCCGATGATGCCAACCATACTTCCACCAACTCTGGCGGCAGTCACCATCGAGTATATGACACTCACTCTGTGTATCTAAGTAGTACTCCTGGCAGAGTCGTCACCCCTTACGGTCGAGAGATCGCCCAAACAAACACGGGTAGAGTAATAGCTCCCCAACATAGCAGCTTTGCCGCACCATCGCGACCGATCGGCACATCTGCTAACGGTACGATTAGGGGTAGAAGCTCTCAGGGCTTCGGCTCCTCATTTAAGAGTACTGGTAGTGGAGGGAAGTAGATCTAGATGAGATCGATAAAAATTATTCGTCGCCCCAATTGGCAACGGCATATTCAAGCAAATGCCTACCAATCTGAAGTTTTAAGCGATGCCCAGCAGAAATACTGGGTGGAGTCACTCCCGCAACCCTTTGCGATCGAATTCAATTGTCAGGAAGAAGCAGAGATCGCCGCAGCTACTGAGTCGCTCTGGGCAATGTGTGTGGAGTTTCTCGATTGGTTCTTTACCGATCGCGATCCAGGTGATGTCGATCGACGTTTAGCAGCACTCCAGATTCGTCCAGAATATTGGCAAGCCATTAAAAATAGTTGGGATCGGACTGAGCCAGTCGAGGATTTATCGCTTTGCACGCGCTTCGATCTGGCAGTCACCACCGAGGGACAGATTAAACTTCTGGAAATTAACGGCGACACTCCCCTACTCGGTGCGGAAACAGTCTACCAATGGAATTGGTATGTGGACTATATCAAAAATCACCAGCGGGGAAAATATCCCCTACCAACTGATGCCAATCAGTTTAACGAATTTTGGGATCGGATTGCAGGTCAATGGCGGCGCATAGCAGTGGGCTACAATCTGCGTCAGCGGGGGATCTCCTTTCTAGTAGACGAAAATCTAGAAGAAGATCTAGAAATGGCGATGCAGTTGATTCAAATTTTGCAAGATGAAGTCGATCCGCAGATTTACACCCAAATTGTTTATCTACGCGGTCTCAAAGACGAACGCGGTAACGAGATCCAGCGGGGATTAGGACTAGATGACGATGGTTATTTTGTAGACCATGTGAACGATCGAATTCCTGTACTCTGGAAGATGTACGATTGGTCGGATCTTCAAAATGACATGGCAAATGACGGGGGTACACAGGCTCTCGCTACTCGATTGGTGACAGGCGAAGTCAAGGTTATCGAACCCTTGTGGAAGCAAGTTCTCTCGAACAAGGGCGCGATGGCGATGATGTGGGAGCAGTTTAGGAGTTCGGACTACAGCAAATATCTGCTAGCAACCTATTTGGATACCGACAACTCTTACGAATCGACACAATTGCTGTTAGGAATGCACGTTAGAAAGCCCATGCTAGGGCTAGAAGGCGTGGCAACATCAATCGAAAGCGGGTTTGGATCGTTGGAGCAAAAAGAGTCGTTTGGATATGGTGCTGAAGGATTTATCGTGCAAGAATATATCGAATTACCCGAAGCTTTTGGATATTATTACGCGATCGGTAGTTGGGTCATCGATGGCGAAGCCGCAGGGGTAATTATTCGCGGTGACACCTCTAAAATTACTGGGCGGCACTGTTTGATTATTCCGCATATCGTCTCCAACAATGGACTCTATATTGCAGATTGAGGAAACCTATGTTGGAGATCGGGCACACACATCCAAGCGTCAAACAGAATATTTGGGATTTAGAGGCTGTGCTACCCCTCGATTATGTCATTCAGCCCCAATACATCAAACTAGCACCCAGGGACGTTTATGCCAACTTCTGCAATCTTCTCAGCCGCGATGTCTACTCAGAGGGTGACTCTCGATCTCTGTATGACTATATCATGACTCGATCGAATGAAATGTCCCCAGCGTTTCTCGCCATGCTGGATCTGTGGCTGGAAGACGAACTCAAGCATTATGAGGCGTTGCGCCGAACCTATCATTGTATTGCTGGCGTAGATTTTGCGGCAATGAATCGGCAATTTGCAGCGAGAGTCCATGAGATCGAGCCGATCGAAATGCTGTTAGAGGATGAATTTACCCTGCTAGTTAGTTTGATGTTCGACGAGATCGGTTCTGTCTATTCTTACCGCCGCGATCTCTGGGAATACTACCGTCATTTTGGTCCAGCGATTCAGAAGATCGGTCATCATTTGGTCAAAGATGAGGGGATGCACTTCAACAATGCCGCAGAGCTACTATTAAGTCACCACCAGCACCGATTAAGCGAGGTGAAAGGATTACTGGTGCGGATTTCGGCTTTGGAGCAGAGTTTGCACAAGTACCATAAAACTTTTTTTCTAGACCATGCCCAGGAACAATACCGATTTCCCCCTCATTTTAACTCGGTGCTGATTCGATTTATTCTGGCACGACTGGGGCTGGGAATACAGCCCCGCCAAGTAGAGTTACAGGAGCTGTGGCAATGGGTGCCCATCGGATATCAGTTGGTACCCATTTTTGCAGAAGATCTTTCTCATGATAGGTTTCAGGCTTAGTAACTATCAAAAAGAAGACGATCGATTCGATCGTCCTCTTTTTTGATGAGGCTATTACTGATAGTCTCACCGAAGCTAATACCTAAAACCTAATCTAAGCCTTAACTGCCAAAAAGCTCAAGTGATAAGGGAAGTTTTTCCAAGGGTGAGTTTGAATTTCGGCAACCACAGTCGTACCTTTCCAATTTAATTCTGGGATGCTGACTTCAACAGGAGTTTTGTTGACTCTAGCTTTTTTAATTAAATTCTCAACACTCTTCGCATCCAGCGTCAGTAGGATAGATTTATCGCCATCGTGTCCGTAGAGATTGACAGGGATATGTCCAGAGCGACGAAGCGCATTGGGCTTGCTACCTGCGACACGTTGTTTCAATTCGACTGAGATTTCCATATTTTTTAGTAGTTATTTGGTAAAATTTGGGCAATTGAATCGACAATATCAAATTTCACGTTAAGAAAATTTGATATTGCTTGACAAAGGGACTAACCGATCGGTGTACCATCCGCCGATAGTAAGCCCCGTTTCGGGCCATGAATCGGATCTTCGACAATAATCGTTTGGTCGCGACCAGGGCCGAGGGAAACGATCGAAATCGGCACTTCCATCAGTTCAGCTAAGAACTTGAGGTAGTCTAGTGCTGCTTTGGGAAGGTCTTCAAGCGACCGACATTCGGCAGTATTCTGGTTCCAACCTGGGAGGGTTTTGTAGACTGGAACGCACTTGGCAAAATTACGCGCTGAGTCGGGGAAATCAGTAGTTTGCTTACCATTGATTTCGTAAGCAACACAGACTTTAATCTCGTCGAATTCGTCCAAGACATCTAGCTTGGTGATTGCCATGCAATCCATCCCATTGATGCGGACGGCATAACGACCGATTACGCCATCGAACCAACCACAGCGACGCTTCCGCCCTGTAGTGGTGCCAAATTCCGCCCCACGTTCGCCCAAGATTTCGCCGCTGCTATCGTCTAGTTCGGTCGGGAATGGCCCCTCCCCAACGCGAGTAGTATAAGCTTTGGCAACGCCAATTACTCGATCGATCGTCGTCGGGCCGATACCAGTACCCACACAAGCCCCACCTGCAACTGGATTGGAAGAGGTGACATAGGGGTAAGTACCATGATCGAGATCGAGTAACGTACCTTGGGCACCTTCAAATAAAATATTGCGACGGTGACGTACCGCATCATATATCTCGATCGAAGTATTGATTACATGGGGGCGCAACCGTTCGGCATATCCCAAATATTCGCTAATTACTGGCTCTGGATCTAGCGGGGGTAAATTATAGAGCTTTTCTAGAATCTCATTTTTATGCTCGATCGTCCAGACCATCTGTTTGCGGAATGAATCAGCATCCATCAAATCTTGCACTCGAATGCCGATGCGATCGGACTTATCCATGTAAGTCGGCCCGATCCCACGTCCAGTCGTACCAATTTTATGACTTCCTCTGGCTTCTTCCGATGCCAGATCTATCAATCGATGATAGGGCATCGTGACATGGGCTGTCTGGGAAATCAACAGTTTATCGGTCGGGATATTGAGTTCGACCAATCGATCGAGTTCTTCAATCAAGACTTTGGGGTCGATGACTGTCCCACAGCCAATGATACATTTCGTTTCGGGATAGAGAATCCCTGAAGGAATCAAATGCAGTTTAAAGGTTTGACCCTGCACGACTACAGTGTGACCAGCGTTGACACCCCCTTGGTAACGCACGACCACATCTGCTGACTTACTTAGTAGGTCAGTGATTTTTCCTTTTCCTTCATCGCCCCATTGGGCACCAATTACGACTACGTTAGCCAAGGGTTATTGCTTGTCTATCTGAATAAAGTTAACACAATCTACAATCGTACCATCTACCTGGATGTGTGTCAAAAGAATGTGGGGAGTGAGGGAGAAGATCAGCAATTCCAAATTCAAGATATTTTACCGATTTTCCACCAATAATTGATTGTTGCTGGTGGGGTTGAGCGGGTTCGTTTCGCAATTAATGGTGCGTTGCGAGGATTTCTAGCATAAAGCGGCGTTTTTATTCGGGGGGAACCCCCGCATAAAAAAACGACAAGACACCCGCCCCTACCACATATGGGAATAGGTTTGAATTTGGAATTGCTGGGGAGAAGACAATCTTTGCACGAATCCCGAACCAACTTATAAGAATTTTGCCATTCGATCAACCGCAAGCTGCAATTTGGCTGGCTCGTGTACCAAAGCAAATCTGACATAACCTTCACCACACTTGCCAAAACCTACACCAGGTGACGCAGCGACACCAGTTTGACAGACTAATTCAGTACAAAACTCGATCGAATTCCGCGCCCATTTTGGGGGTAATTTTGCCCAGATATACATCGTTGCATCAGGAGTAGGCACATCCCAGCCGATACTATTCAAGGCTTTGACAAAAGTATTGCGCCGTTGCTTAAACGTATCAACCGTGTTGTGGACGCAAATTTGTTCGCCATTGAGTGCGACAACGGCACCGTGTAAAATTCCTAAGTATTGATTGAAATCTACCACCGCTTTAACTTGGCGCAGAGCTTGGATTAATTCCCGATTGCCGATCGCATAACCGATTCTAAACCCGCCCATATTGTATGACTTAGACATCGTAAAAAACTCGATCGAGACACTTTTTTCGCGATCTGCCTGAAAGATCGATGGTACCCGAACGTCGCTAAACACCATATCCCCATAGGGAAAGTCATGTACCAGCACAATATTGTGTTGCTGGCAAAAAGCGACAGCTTCCTCAAAGAAGGCTAGGGGCGCGATCGCGGTGGTCGGATTGTGCGGATAGCTCAACACCATCATTCGGGATTTCGCTAGGGTTGCAGGCGGAATATCAGGCAGTACAGGCAAGAATCCATTCTCAACGAGTAGGGGCATCGAATAAATTTCTCCTCCCGCCAAATACACGCCACCTGCATGGGAAGGATAGCCAGGATCCATTAATAGGGCAATATCTCCAGGTTCCAAGATTGCTAAAGGTAAGTGTGCGGTACCTTCTTGGGAACCAATCAGTGGCAATACTTCTGTCTCCGGATCGACATTTATCCCATATTTATTGGTGTACCATTTCGCAACAGCTTCACGAAATAACCGCGTACCATTAAACAGTAAATAACCGTGGGTACTCGGATCTAGTAAAGCTGACTGAATTGCCTCAATTACATGGGGTGGGGTTGGTAAATCTGAAGAACCCAGCGATAGATCGATTATCTCCTGTCCCAATCCCCGCGCTCGTCCCTTTGCCCGATCCATATCAGCGAATACATTACTTTTTAATGGCTGGAGACGTTTAGAAAACTGCATGTAAATCAGTTGAAAGTTGAAAGTTGCGACGTGTGTTCTGGAGGTTCCCTCCAGGTTGAACACGTCAAGACAGAAAGTTGAAAGTTGAAAGTTGGGTGTGAGGATCGTGGGTAGTGTGGAAGGAGCAAGGACGCAGTTGCATCCAAATTTACCATTCACTATTCACTATTCACTATCCACTACTCCCAACTCTATCCATAACTAGCAACTTGCATTATTAAAGATTACTATCGAGCATTGTGGTTAATTTATCCTTGGTGATTGCACCTTCCCACGAGTAAATCATTTCATCACCTTTAAACAATCGAATGGCGGGAACTCCTTCCACCTTGTAAGCCTTGACAGTTTCAGGATTGGGATCTATTTCCATTTTGACTACTTTAACTCGATCGGCATAACTAGTAGCAATCCAGTCGATCGAGGGTGAAACTAATCGACAAGGGCCGCACCATGCCGCCCAGAGGTATACTAGAACAGGCAAATCTGCCTGTAAAACTTCACTCTCAAATTGTGCATCATTGATGACTGTAACGCTACTCACTTTGATAAACTCCGCAGATTATAAATAAGGATATTAACTCAAGTTGCTAGTTATGCTTTGCACGGTCACAATCCGAATATCCATAGTAAGGTGTGTTAGGCGTTAGCCGCACGATCTCCACATACTACTTATAAGCGATCGTTGTTGACGAAAGTGCAATCTATACCCGTGCGAAGTATAGAGTTTTAGCGTGGTGAGGGGAAAAGGTAATGGATAATGGGTCAGGCATTTTTCCTTTCCCCTTTTTTCCTTTCTCCCTTGCCACCTATTTCTATAAACTCACAACATACCCTCTAGATTAGAGCAAGATCGGGTGAAGGGATAGTGTCTTAACTCCGATTCAACCAGATGGCTGTCAATCCAGCACTACCAGCTCCTAGATAGTCTTCTTCTAAACTATCACCGATATGCCATGCAAATTGAGGTAAACATTGATACTTGTTCAGCGCGGCGGTAAAGATTTCGGCTTGGGGTTTCGCTGCATTGACTTCGGTAGAAATCGTCACTGTCGAAAAGTATTGGTCCAAATCCAATGCTTGGAGTACGGTATGCAGTCGCGAGTCAAAGTTGGATACTACTGCTAATTCTACCCCCGATCGCTGCCAGTTTGTTAGAGTCGGGATGACATCGGGATAGATTACCCAAGCGGCTGAAGTCGCGAAGTATCGATATAAATCCTGAAAAAACAGATCGAAATCATCAAACTGATCCCAAGCTCCGACGGCAGTGAATGTCTGACGATTGATTTCTCGCCACCACTGATACTCCTTCAAGGGGATATCGGAAGTCGGAGTACCAGGGAAAATACAGGGAGCAGAATGTTGAAAGGCTGCGTAGAAATACTTATTGAGTAATTCGGATGAACATTTGACACCATATTTACTAGCCACTTCACTATAAATATTTCCGACACTATCTCTTACTCCAAATAGTGTACCGACAGCATCTAAACAGATAACTTTCGGTAGTGATAACGAACTGGGAATATCTAGCAGAGTGGAATAATGGTGTTGCATTCTAGTTTGATGCTACTTTTCCGAAATGCGGAATGTGGGTTGTAAGGGTTCGATGGAAATAATACCCATCTAACCCTTGCGCTGAAATAACCAAATCATCTCAAATACAGATAACAAGCGATGAACTTACTTATTTACCCAAGCCACCTGAAGACTTCCTGGTTGTGAAAGATCGCCTGTAAATATGACACCGCGATCGTTCGCATGAAGATGACGTAAAATCTTGTAGATTGCCTCTACTCGATCGGGTGAACCAGCCATCGTCGCTAATTCTGCTAAGGTAACTGGAGCCGTCGTAGCTTGCAATGCAGTCACCACATCGGTTTGCAACTGAAGAATTACCGCCGCCGCTTTTTTACCTGCTTCGACACCTGGTTGGTGATAAGCATTGACGTTAACGATCGATGCATATATACCCACAGCCCGCTCGTATAAGGCGATTAAAGCACCTACAGTCTGGGGTGTGACACTAGGGATCGTTACAGTTATCGAATCGCGGCTATTTTCATACAAGGCTTGACGGGTGCCTTGGAGAAAACCAGATAGATAGTCACCACTAGTTACACCTGGATCGATTTCGGGAGAAATGCCCTCGCGATCGTGCAATACTTCTACAAAGGTGAGAAAGAAATTGGCAATCCCTTCCCGTAATTGTTGAACGTAGGCATGTTGATCGGTCGAACCTTTATTTCCGTAGACGGCGATACCCTGGTAGACTTTATTACCATCGAGATCGTCTTCTTTCCCGATCGATTCCATCACCAATTGTTGGAGATAGCGGCTAAATAGTAGCAAACTATCCTTATATGGTAGAACCACCATATCCTTTTCCCCTTTGCCATTCCCCGACGCATACCAAGCGAGGGCGAGTAAAGCGGCGGGGTTGGTTTTAATATCAGGGATGCGGGTGGCTATATCCATCTCCTTCGCACCAGCTAACATGCCATAAATGTCAATCCCCTGAAGAGCCGCAGGAAGTAAGCCCACAGAAGATAATTCCGAAGTCCTACCACCTACCCAATCAGGCATCGGAAATCTAGCAATCCAACCTGCTGCTTTAGCAACTCCATCGAGATGACTACCCACTCCGGTAACTGCCACCGCATAGGCAGCAAAATCGAGTTGCTGGGCATCATAAGCTGCTTTTACCTCAAGCATTCCATTCCGAGGTTCTGGGGTGCCTCCAGACTTGGATATGACGAGAATTAGAGTGGTATTAAGTTTAGTTTGAATCCGACTCAGGACTCGATCGATCCCTGCCGGATCGCTATTATCGATAAAGTGAATATTTAATGGTGCGATATCTGGTGACAGTGCTTCAGATACAAATTGTGGTCCCAATGCCGAACCACCAATCCCAATTGTAATAAAATCGGTAAATTTACCACCTTGCGGCGGATGAATGGCTCCAGAGTGGACTTTACCAGCGAAATCGGCGATCGATTCGATTGTCGTCGTAATTTCAGTCTTTATTACTGAAGTCGGCGCGAGATCTGGATTCCGCAGCCAATAATGTCCCACCATCCGCTGTTCGTCAGGATTGGCGATCGCGCCCGCTTCTAAAGCTACCATATCGGCAAATGCCTTGACAAACTTAGGTTGTAGTTGAGAAACCAACCCATCATCGAACCGCATCCGGCTGATATCTAGATACAAACCCAACCCTGAGTGATAATACAACCAATCTTGATATCGCTGCCATAGCAATGCACCTGTTGCCACTGTTGCCATCACTCAACCTCTTAAAATTCTAAAAATTCCACGGCGATCTCAATCTGCCCTGTAACTAAGATACCAGTCTGATGGGTGTCAGACTGGATATCTTTACACAAAAAATTAGATCCTCTTGTGCCGATGAGGTAAAGCAAAGCAAAATTCAATACTGGTTGACTTTTAGTTTGTGCCAATTAGCTCAAAATCGGCGAAGTCAAATCCAGGCACTACAACACAAGCCACTAGCGCATATCCCGCTGTGCCAGGGATTGGTGTAGCTCTTTGCCAATGATTGGGCTGTACAACAGCTTGGAATGTATATTCTCGACCGAGGTGAATTATTTGTGATGCTCCGTCTAAAGTTTCCGCCATGACCAATTCCAGTGGATCTCCCGCTTGATGAAACCATAATTCGGCAGAGCGCACCCGATGCCAGCGCGAGAAATGTCCAGTGGGTAGTAGAAATAAAATCGAGGTACCAGCCGATCGATTTCCTGTATATTCGGCTGGTAAAATCGATCGGGGTAAACAAAGATTAGATCGCCATGTTTCACGATAAAAGCCGCCTTCAGGATGAGGCTGCAATTGTAATCGATCGATTAGCTGGACGATCTCTGTAGGAAGTGAAGTGGGATGCATGAATAGTTCAAATATCAAAATTGTTAGAGTCTATTATTACCAGCAAAAGAGATCTGGGTAAATCGAACGCTCGGTAATTTTAGATAAAATGTGGTATCGTACACAAGCTCAATCTCAGTTTTGTAGTGCCTTTCAGAAAAACAGAAAATACCGATCTATCTACATCGATCGAAAAATCTAGCCAACCTATTAGCATCAATGATTTTCACTAAGCTTAAAATTTGAAAAAGTTCGGGTAGATGGTGCATCATAGGTTTGTTGTTTAGTTGATTAGTTAGCAGATATCGATCGGACTTCAGTTCAAATCAATGTTTATCAGCTACACCATCAGCCATCTACAAACTTACATCCCCACAAAAATGCCAGTCCGATGATTTCGGACTGGCATTTTTATCTAAAACATTCGATTAGTCTTGGTGATTACGGAGATCTACCCTTTTCTTGCAGCAGCAGCTTCATCGGGATGAATGCCCAGACGAGTGAGGTTGACACGTCCTTTATTGTCGATTTCGCGAACTTTAACGATCACTTCATCGCCAACGCCGACTTCATCTTCGACTTTACCGACGCGATGATCGGCGAGTTGGGAGATATGGATCATCCCTTCTTTGCCTGGTAGCAGCTCCACGAAGGCACCGATCGGAATAATTCGAGTCACACGTCCTAAATAGACATCACCTTCGTTCAGACGGCGGGTTAAGCCTTGAACGATTTGGATCGCACGTTTGGCTTTCTCGTTATCGACAGCGGAAACGGTGACGGTACCATCATCATCGATATCGATTTTGGCTCCGGTTTCCTCGGTGATACCTTTGATTGTTTTACCGCCAGGTCCAATTACCAAGCCGATTAATTCTGGCTCGATTTTGAAGGTGAGTAAGCGTGGTGCAAAGGGTGAAAGTTCTTCGCGGGGTTTGTCGATCGCAGCTAACATTTTCTCTAGAATATGTAAGCGGGCTGGACGTGCTTTGTTGATTGCTTCGGCAATTGTCACCATCGGTAAACCGCTGATTTTCATGTCCATTTGCAGTGCGGTGATGCCAGTATCGGTACCCGCAACTTTAAAGTCCATATCGCCAAGGAAGTCTTCGATGCCTTGGATATCAGTGAGGACACGCACTTCGTCGCCTTCCTTGATTAATCCCATCGCTGCACCACTAACTGGTTTGGTGATTGGTACGCCAGCATCCATTAATGCGAGGGTCGAACCACAGACGGAACCCATTGAGGTGGAACCATTAGAAGATAGCACCTCTGAGACCATTCTCAGTACGTATGGGAACTCGTCTTTAGTTGGTAATACGGGTAGGAGAGCGCGTTCTGCGAGGGCACCATGACCGATTTCGCGTCGTCCTGGGGCACGCATGGGTCGAGTTTCGCCCACCGAGTAAGGCGGGAAATTATAGTGGTGCAGATACCGTTTGGTATTCTCTGGATTGAGGTCGTCGCCTAGATCCTGAGCGTCACCTGGAGTGCCGAGGGTACAAGCGGAGAGAACTTGAGTCAGTCCGCGATTAAATAAACCAGTACCATGAACACGCTTAGGTAGAACGCCGACGAAACAGGAGATCGGACGGACTTCATCGAGTGCGCGTCCGTCTACCCGTCGTCCGGTTTCGATTACCTGTTGCCGCATCATTTTCTTGGTGATGCTTTTGAACA
>NZ_JANOJV010000173.1:0-36663 GCF_031418915.1 Chamaesiphon sp. VAR_48_metabat_135_sub
TCTCGGTGGAGGTGATCCAGCTACAGAAGCGATCCCAGGTATTTTCGCTCTGGGTGCGTTGTAAGGTTGTGGTCATTGGTTTATGATTGCTGTTTGCTCTTTGGTAAGAACGGAATGTTTTTTATGTATGTACCTAATTTACCCTGATTGTTAAGGTTTGTAAAGACTTCTCAGTTTTGTAGAGCTGATGGCATTCATCAGCTTTGCTGATGTTTTCCGTTTTATCCAGTCTGGGTAAATGTTACTGAATCTGGAAGATTTTATTTCCTAAATAATTTTTGGCGAATCTGTCCGACAAATCGATCGAATTCTGGTAATTTAAGCTGAGAGACGATCGCGACGAATACCCCGAAACCAATTCCCCCAGACAGAGCTAATTGTATTAAAAGAGTAATCGTATTGGTAACGGGGACG
Organism: Chamaesiphon sp. VAR_48_metabat_135_sub; assembly: GCF_031418915.1. Taxonomy (NCBI): domain Bacteria; kingdom Bacillati; phylum Cyanobacteriota; class Cyanophyceae; order Gomontiellales; family Chamaesiphonaceae; genus Chamaesiphon; species Chamaesiphon sp. VAR_48_metabat_135_sub. The sequence continues at coordinate 415 of NZ_JANOJV010000173.1, forward strand.
AATTGCTGCCACCCATAGCTGACACCCCAGGTTACGCCGCCTGTGACCACACTGGCGAAGAATACACCCAATAGGGGTAAAAATCCCTGCCACGGTAAACCATTCAACCGTCGATCGAGTAAGAATAACATTACCGAAAAAGAGATCAGGTTGATACATACTGTCGATAATGTAATCCCCGCCGCACCGAAAGGTTTCCAGAATAAATAGTCGAACAGGAAATTGAAGAAGATATTTACCATGCTGATCTTGAATGGCGTACTACCATCACCGAGCGCGTAGAATACCCGCACCAAAACATCCCGTGCCAGAAAGATGAACATCCCCAAACTCGATGCAATTAAAATCGAGCCGACTAACTGGGAATCTTGGCTTCTAAAAGCACCATATTGGTAGACTGCTTTGACGATCGGGTAAGCTAAAGCAACCATAATCGCGCTCAGGGGCATCATCGCAATTCCTGTCAGCATTAATCCCTGACGAATCCGATCCTTTAGTTGCGTCCAATTCTGAGGGTCTGTCAGCTTGGAAAATTCTGGTAGTAGAGAGACTAAAATGATATTGGAAATAATCCCCAACGGAGTCTGAATTAATAGTCCCGAATACTGCATCGCCGAAGCCGCACCCGCAATCCCTGACGCAAAGGAAAGATCGATAAAGAGATTGATTTGGAGTGTACCAGAAGAAAACGTCGCTGGGCCGAGAATTTTCAATACATCTTGCACGCCCTGTCGCCGCCACTCAAATCGAGGTTTAATCGTCCCCAATCCTACCCGCCACTGAGTAATAACTTGCATCAACCATTGGAGCAGTGCGCCAACTAATGCCGTACCTGCAAGCACCTTACCACCCAATAGAGCATATTCGGGCAGCATAATCTTCCGCCCCAAATAAATCGCCAGTATCCCTACACCAATAATTGTCGTAGCACTGGACAGGAGGGGGCTGATGGAGGGCAACCAATAAAATTGAGCCGAACTGAGCGTACCGAAACCAATTCCGATAAAGCCTGCTAGCACCGCCAATAATGACATGATTTGCAACTGTTCGATCGCACTTTGGCGCACCAATGCACCCCGAATTGCGTCCCCACTATGGGTTAAATTAGGGGCGATAATATCGATCGCATTGCCCGCAAAATAGAAAATAGCGATACTCACAAACAGTAAAATCATGCCAACGATCGTTGTAATAGTTTCGACGATCGGTGCAGCTTGAGATTTATCTTTTTCTTTGGTGAGAACGCTGACGATCGCACTATGAAATGGCCCGTTAATACCACCGAGTAAGATCAGTAAGAAGCCTGGAATTGCATAGGCATAAGTAAACGCCTCGAACGCGATCCCATTACCAAAGGCGGCGGCTAGAGCCATCTGCCGCACTAGCCCAAATATTTTACTAATCAGCGTGGCAGCAGCTACTATTCCGGCAATACTGGTAATCGATTTGGTTGTTTTTTTCGATTCAGTCACAAATCTTTAATTAGGGAGTAGGGGTTAGGTATTAGGTATTAAGTTTTAGGCTTTGGAAGATTAAATACCAAACCATCTTAGCTTAAAGTAGAATCAGCTCATCGGAAGCGTTAGCACTTGCGAGGCTCTTTTTGTGTTTAGGGGTCGATCGTCGCTTAAAATAAATAATTAAGCAATCGCTCATCGATCGATCCCCAATGCGACGTTTCCCAGCCAATCTCCAGAACTTATTACTAATTGGATTAGGATTTCCAGTCATTGGACTCAATCTCTGGGTGCTATCTCAGTTTTTTAGATATTTCGAGCATCTAGTCACCGTGTTGACGATCGCGGCACTGATTGCATTTCTACTCAATTACCCAGTTAAAATTCTCGAACGAGTCCACTTTCGCCGAGTTCCTGCGATCGTCTGTGTCCTATTAATTACGCTGACGCTGCTCACTATTTTAGGTGTGACAGTAGTTCCTAACGCGATCGATCAAACTACTGAACTAGTCAAACAGATACCCCAGTGGATTCTTGCCAGTAATGATAATATTAATGCTTGGGAAGAATGGGGCAAAAGTAAGGGGTTTCCGATCGATTTTAATGTATTGCGCACCCAAATCAATGCCAAGATCGATACTCAATTACAAATTATCGGTAGTCAAGCTGTCGGATTAGCAGTGGGCACTGTGTCTGGCGTTGTCGATACGCTCTCGATTATTGTGTTGTCCGTCTATATGTTGATATACGGCGATCGATTGTGGCTAGGAATTGTGGCACTTTTACCCGAGCGAATTGGCATTCCACTGAGTGAATCATTACGCCTGAATTTTCAGAACTTTTTTATCAGTCAGTTGCTATTGGGGACATTCATGGCATCCATTCTTACCCCCATTTTCTTTGTTTTACAAGTTCCCTTTGGATTATCTTTTGCGATCTTCATTGGTGCTGCCGAATTAATTCCTTTTATCGGTGCCAGTTTGGGGATTGGACTAGTGACGATCGTGATTATGTTGAAAAACTTTGCTTTAGGGATCTCTGTTCTAATCGCTTCAATTATCATCCAACAAATTAAGGATAACTTGTTAGCTCCCAAATTAATGGGCGAATTTATCGGCTTAAATCCGATCTCAATTTTGATCTGTCTGCTCACCGGCGGACAAATTGCCGGATTATTAGGCGTAATCGTCTCAGTCCCGCTCGTCGGTACGATTAAAGGCACGATCGATCGGGTTCGCCAACCGTCTCATAGCAATCTCTCACAGCCAGAATTTGCTGGAGAAGCAGTGGATAGTGAGTAGACCTCCTGCGAAAGTCCGATATCGATCGACAGAACCTATATTTGTCAGTGTATTCAACCAATCTTTTATTATTAGTAAATAATCTTTGAAATGGTTGATGTTAAAGGATTGAATAAATACTTTCGCAGGAGGTCTAGTAATAAAATTGATTATCTTTCGATGGTGCGTCGGATTAGGTTGGTAAACCAAGCATCTGGGAACAACTTTCGCAACCCTAGTAATAAACCTGCATTACCGCCAGCGGGATAGCGCAATTTCCAACTACCGTCAGTTGCCGCGAGATAGATCCCCTGGGCGGTGACTTCTGGTGGCGAACCTTCAGCTCCAGCTCGATCCATTTGGGGTAGAGTCCGCTGAATATAATCATCATAGACAGTCAATCCAGCTTGTTTGGCAACTGTAATCGATCGACTGTAGAAATCAGTTTTAATCGCGCCAGGTTCGATAATTTTGACCTTGATATTAAACTGACGCAATTCGTATTGTAATGACTCCGAAAAGCCCTCTACCGCCCATTTAGTGGCGTGATAAGGACTATAAATCGGGAAGGCTACTCGTCCGCCAATCGATGCCACATTGACGATCGTACCCTGTTGACGGAGCCGAAAATGGGGCAAGATGGCACGAGATACTTCCATTAACCCAAATACATTAGTCTCAAATTGACCGCGAATATCAGCCATTTCACAGGCTTCAAAGGCACCAATCAGCGCGTAGCCAGCATTATTCACTACCACATCAATCGCCCCAAACCGAGAAATTGCGCGATCGATCGCGGCATGAATCGTATCTATTTGGGTAACATCCAATCGCAAACACAGCACATTTGGAAGGTTGGCAAGTTCGAGAGATGTTTCGGGAGAACGCATAGTCGCAACTACGTTCCAGCCTTGCTGGTGAAATAGTTGCGCTGTTGCTCGTCCAATTCCTGTGGATGCTCCAGTGATGAATACAGTTTTGCTCATGGAAAGTGATGTAGTAGCCGAGATTTCTATATAAATTTTAGAACTAACCTCCCCAAATTTATTGGGAAGATTGTTTCTGTGCTGGTTTAATCGGTAATTCTGATACTCACCTTGGTAATGTCAATGATTTTTGATCCAGCACTTTTAGATCTCAGCCGCTGGTTAAATTTTTGGTTTCTAGTACCAATTGTCGCGGAATTATCGCTGAGTTCGTAGTTAAGTGGAGTGAGATCTAATCTCGATCCAATTTGTTGACGACTTTGAGTTTGCAGTTTTAAGAAAGTTTGGATCGGAATTCCTAAATTAAACCCAGTTTTCTCACCAACAATGGAACTGTCACTACCTTCTGGACTGTCTGGTTCCTTATTATCTCGATCGCCTCGTCCGTGAATAGCCACGATTCTTCCCGCTGCGTCAAGTACAGGTCCTCCGCTCATTCCAGCTCTAGTTACACAGGTATAGGCGACATCATAGCCACTACTATCCTCTTGAGACTGAGGATCTTTGTCGTCTAAGCGGGCGGAAACCATTCCACCTGTAAATTGGAGCGCGATTCTGGAACTAGCTTTACCTGGTAAGGGAAAACCAGCCACATAAATCGGGCTACCTTCTTCCGCATATTCCGAATTACCGATCGTCCCTACCGTGAAGATATTTTTACTTTCAAAGGATACAACAGCTAGATCGACCTGGGGTAAAATTTTAATATCGCTGGCAGAGTTGATGTCAATTGTAGTTCTCTTTTTTTCTACTCCAGAATTTAGGGGCACAGGGCTAATCACTTGATAACTTCGATCGGCATGATTGACCACATGTGCTGCGGTTAAGACTGTATAAATATTCCGGTCGCCTTGCTGTTTGCGACCGATAATTACCCCCGAACCAAAATCACCGATCGATGACTCAATTCTCACTACTGTTTTTTTGGCTATTTGGCCTACTTGAATCGATGAAATAGCATTGGCAATCCGAATAGAATGGGCGGCTGGTTGCGTGAAAACGAGCGCGCTCATGGTTAGACAAATTGGAATTAGATATCGAGAGTGCATTGTGTGGATAGTTGATAGTTGATAGTTGATAGTCGATAGTGAATAGTTGAACTCTTTGTTCTATGCACTATTCACCATTAACCAGTTTATTGCCAATTTCCGACCAAGACAAACGCGCCCCAGTAGAAAGGAGATCGATATTTAGGATTGGCGATTAAAGACTGTTGGGCGAGTTTTAGAGATTCAGCTTTGCCCAACTTGGGGGTGGCTAAATTTTTATAAAGATCGGTCATTAATAATTGAGTTCCTTCATCACTAACCGACCACAGAGAAGCGATCGTGCTTTTGGCTCTTGCTCGTAGTGCCACTCCAGCTAAACCTAGTGTAGCACGGTTATCTCCAGCCGCAGTTTGACAAGCACTTAATACTAACAAATCGATACCTTTACTAGATCGAATGTTTCGATTTTGGATTAAGTTTTGTAGTCGATCTATCCCTAATCGATTATCCCAGGTCAAGATAAAAGTATCTTCTGGTTTGGAACTAAATTGTCCGTGGGTTGCTAAATGAACGATTTGGGAATTATTTGCTACTAAATTACTCGCAACTTGACGATTGTTAAATTGTTCGTTGACAAGTTTTTGATTGGGAATAAGTTTACTAATTGCTTCGATTTCGGCTTTGACTCCAGGAAGAGATCCAAATCCTTGACGACTTTCGGAAATACCGCCTAAGAAAGCTTGGCGGCTGTCTGAATCGCCAATAGTAGAGGGCGGTACGAGTTGTAATCCAGGCGTGAGGGCGAGATTATACTTTTCAACTAGATATTGTTTGCCGTCATAAAGCACGGACATAGGCAGGTTTCGCAGTACTCCATCTAGTACGAAGACGAGGGTTTTAGTATTTGATTTCTGGAGATCGGCGGCGAGGGGCGCAATCAGTAGATCGTAGACTTGTTTCGATTGGGTTTGAAATGCTTGCTCTTGGCGAGGAGTGAAGTCTGGATTCTCAATTCTACTCCTGATTTTAGTAATAGTTTCTTCGATATTCTGTTGAGATATTTTATTACTATAATAGCGTAAAGGTTGTCCGGGAATTGAGGAAATGACCGCAACTCGATCGGGGAGCACAATTGAATAAATAACAGCCGCAGACCGATCGATTTTGTCTAGCTGTACTGTATATGTATCTAAGCAGCCTTGGCGTAAAAAGTTTTCTAATTCGGCTACTTGTAATGATTCAATTAGATCGCGAGCAGCAGTTAAATTATTGCCAACACTTTTCTCCCCATCTTTTAATAATAAATCTACCAATTCGCGATAGACTGGCTCGACACTATCTCTAAATGAAAATTGGAGATCGGCATCACTACCATTAAGATCGTTGCGAAGGGATTTGAGATGATTTACCGATTGACGATAGGCGGTAATTGCTGGCGTTAGATCTTGGGGCTGAGTCGCGGTAATAATTCTCCCTAGTTGCCAATGGAGCCGATAAGCGAGATCGGGCGCGGGTAATCCTTCCGCAATTATGAGAGCTTGTTGGGTGAGCGTTTTGGCTTCAGCGTATTGATTGGCAATCTCGTATAAGTTCCCCAATTCTCCCAAAGCTTGAGATTCAGCACGATTATCTTTAATTGTCCGGGCTTGTCCGATTGCCTTGGTGAGTAATTGGGATGTAGCCAGTAAAATCTGTCGATCGGGCTGACTATTTTTTTGCTCTATTTTAATAGTTTCAGCGAGATTAATATAGGCATAGATGCTTTTACGACTCGGCTCGATCGATTCTAATTCTTTGCCAATTTTCTGGACAAAACCTAATGAATTTGGCGCGATATTTTGGACGGATTGAAGCTTGTATAAGTTAATCTCTGCCTGAACTTTAACTAGCGGTGACTTGGAAGCTTCAAGCTGTTGATATAGCTCGATTGCCTCTGGCTGTCGATCGGTTCCGAGCAGTTGGATCGTATTACCCAAACTAAGTTTAATTTTGTCCGCCGTTTCTCGATCTCCAATCTCATCGGCAATTTTGAGAGCTTGCTTGAGCGTATCGATCGCCCCCAAGTTATCACCTTTTTTTTCTAAAACTCTAAGAGATTTTAATGAAGTACCTAAACTATACAATCCCCGCATTTTGAGGGGTGAATTTGGTTGTTGTTGCAGTTTGGTGTTGACTGCTTGCAACGAGATCGATGCTTTTCGATAAAAGCCTAAGGCTTGCAGAGCCTGAGCTTGATTGATTTGCGTCCCAATTATCCCTTCTGTGTCTCTAACTTGGGTATAGATTTTGTTTGATTGTTCCCATAGTGCAAGAGCACGATCTGGCTTGCCGGTGGCGAGGAATTCTGTCCCCTGCTGATTGAGCTTCCAAGCCAGATTGACTAGGGGGTTGTTCGACTGGTTTTGTGCCTGTGCGGGGAGAATAATTAGGACAGTAATCAGCAGGGCTGGAAGGTATTTTTTCATGGTGTTGTGGGGAGTTGAAAGAGATCGGGAAAATGGCTCGATGTCTACTATTCTATCCCGTCTCAACTTGGAGGAAATATTTTGTAACAATGCCTCAACGGGCAGAGAAACGAGCTAGTACTCGGTAGCGTAAATGACAGTAAGATTGAACCTTCTCGATCGATTCCCCGTCTAAACTCGTGTAGAGATAGAGTGTGAGATGATTATCGTATTTCGAGATGTCAGGTGAGTGAGGTGGTAATCGGAGTGGAAGAGCGTGCTGAATCAATGGCTGACGATTTGTTAGTCAAACATTGTGTGGCTGGAGATCGACATAGTTTCCGAATATTATACCGTCGTCATCAACATCATGTGCGACAGATTCTTTACCAGCTTTGCGATCCAAGCAATCTAGAAGATTTGGTGCAGGAAGTGTTTTTGCGTGCGTGGAAGGGATTACCGAAATTTCACCAAAATTCGCAGTTTTCGACTTGGTTATATCGAATTGCTTGGAATGTAGCATCCGATCGTCGTCAAACTTTAGCACAGGATCGATCTCGGCTCCAGACTATCGCTCGCAGTGTCGTCACTCAGCATCACGATCCAGATATGATGCAGCTTCACTACCAGGATTTAGTCCGCAAAGGATTGAATTCTCTCAGTGAGGATCATCGATCGGTACTAGTCTTGCACGATCTTGAAGAACTCCCCCAAAAAGAAGTCGCCGAAATTCTGGATATTCCCGTCGGTACTGTCAAGTCTCGATTATTTCACGCTCGCAACGGAATGCGAAAATTCTTAGAGGAATCGGGAGTCCAGCTCTAATAGTAATAAGAATAAAAAATAACTAGTATATTATGAATGACTTTTCTGATGAAGATCCTAAATTACGTAATTTTTTACGCCAACATCGATCGATTATACCGTCGGAATCACCCGAATCGGAAGATCGGCTGATGGAGGCGATCGATTTACTACCGCTCGAACCAAACCCAAGAATTTCCCGTCATTGGTGGCGATATATTGTTGGTGGAATTGGCATAATTGTTACTGGAGTTGTTGGTGTAACCATGCACCAATTGATGAACCCACCGGAACCAAGTTTGGCAGATTTACAACAACTAAATCTCTATCTCGAAGCTCACGCTCATAGCTCGATCGAGTCTCCAGGCGAGAGGCTACGCCAACGTCCAGAATTAAATATGGAAGACCGCGATAATTCATTGGATTTAGATCCAGATCTTTTTTCAGATTATGACAGTGATGAATCAGTTGATAGTTGACAGACAGGCTTAGATTGGGCAACACCAGCCTTTTGAACGCGAACAAATGTCATAATTTCTTTGTTAGATCGAAACCTACTTAACATTTATCGATCGTGAATACTCGTAAATATCTCATCTTTACCACTAGTTTAATTTGGTTGACATTTGCTAATATCGCGCAGGCAGAGCCAGCAAATCCAAAAATTGTCCATCTATTAAATCGCTTGAGCCTGGGAATTATGCCTGGTGAAATCGAGCGAGTCCAAAGATCGGGTGTGGACAAATATATTCAAGAACAACTGAATCCAGATTCGATTGTAGAACCAGCCATTCTGAACGATCGACTGGCGAAACTGGATACGATAAATTTATCACCAGTCGAACTATTTCAGCAATACAATCCCAATCGTCCAATCGATGGTCAAAAACCAGTTCCAGAATTAAAAAAAATTCAGCAAAAACAAGCTAGGCAAGTTCAAAATCAAGCGATCGAAGCTAGATTATGGCGATCGATCTATAGTCAGAGACAACTCAATGAAGTGATGGTGGATTTTTGGTACAATCATTTTAATGTTTATGCCGATAAAGGGATCGATCGACTGTGGGTCGGTGCTTACGAACAGCAAGCAATTAGGCCTTATGCTCTCGGTAAATTTAGGGATTTACTGGGCGCGACAGCTCGACATCCAGGGATGTTATTTTATTTAGATAATTGGCAGAATAGTAAGCCAAATTCTAATAAAAAAGGTAGGCCACAAGGATTGAATGAAAACTACGCCCGCGAACTCATGGAACTTCATACACTAGGCGTAGATGGGGGATATAAGCAAGATGATACGATCGCTTTAGCGAAGATTATGACTGGTTGGGGATTCAAACAGCCAGGGCAAAAAGTACCCGACGGCTATAGCTTTCAATTCAATAGTAATCGTCATGATTTTAGCAATAAGGTATTTCTAAAACAGCATATTATCGGGAGTGGAATTGGCGAAGGAGAACAAGCACTAAATCTACTCTCTCGGCATCCCAGTACTGCCCGTCACATTAGCTTCAAACTCGCTCAATACTTTATTAGTGACAACCCACCTAAAAGTGTGATCGATAAGCTCTCAAAACGCTTTGTCGACACCGATGGTGATATTAAATTAGTGCTAGATACTTTATTCCATAGTCCTGAATTTTGGGATCGAAAATACTATGGATCGAAGTTTAAAACACCCTATCAGTATGCAATTTCTTCAATTCGATCGACGGGAACCGATGTCAATAATATCAAGCCATTAAATGATTTTTTAAAACAACTTGGAATGCCAATTTATGGCTGTCCGACTCCTAATGGTTATGGAAATACTCAAGAAGCCTGGTTGAATCCCGATAGTATGACTCGTCGGATCAATTATGCTACGAACTTAGCTAAAGGTAAATTACCGATTTCGGCATCGACAACTATCGCTGCAAATACGCCTCCAACTATACCAATGGTTGCGATCGATCCGCTAAAATTAGCAGCAACTTTAGGTAATAACTTCTCCGATCGAACTCAACAAGCAATCTCGACAAGTAGTCCCGAAATTCGTGCCGCGCTCATCCTTGGTAGTCCTGAATTCATGAAAAAGTAATCTATCTTTTAGCGTTGCTGAATTGAGAAGACATTCAAAAAGTTATTTTCTATATGAACCGCCGTCAATTTCTGATCCAATCTAGCCTATTTTCTGCATCATCTCTAATTAGCATTGGCGCACATGGCTGGGCGGCGCAAAGTATTGCCGCATCAAATCCCAATCCTCGCCGTTTAATTGTTGTTTTCCTGAGAGGTGCAATCGACGGCCTGAGTGTAGTTGTACCTTATCGCGAACCCACATATTATACCGATCGACCGAGAATTGCCATCCCCAAACCAGGAGTAGCAAATGGGGTACTAGATCTCGATGGACAATTTGGATTGCATCCAGCCTTAGCCCCTCTGCTCCCACTCTGGCAGCAAAAAAGCCTCGCCTTCGTTCATGCTTGCGGATCTAACGACGAGACGAGATCCCACTTCGACGCTCAAGACTATCTCGAAAGCGGCACCCCTGGAGTTAAAACTACCCGCGATGGCTGGATGAATCGACTTTTAGGTGTGATGTCGGATCACAATCCGATTCAGGCGGTAAGTGTCGGTGCGACTACCCCACGCATTTTGCTCGGCAAAAGAGCCGTAGCCAATCTTGCCTCTGGACGCAATGCTGGCAATCGCCTTCAACTCGATAAACCCCAAGTAGCCAGTGCGTTCGATCGATTGTACGGGAATGATGACGCGATCGGACGGACTTATCATGAGGCTAGAGTCGCCCGCACCGAACTGCTCAAAGATCTCGAAGCTGAGATGAAAATGGCAAATAATGGGGCTATTTTACCAAATGGTTTCCCTGGTGATGCGCAGCGATTAGCTCGTCTGATGGCACGAGATCCGCGCATTCAGGTGTCTTTTTTGGCCGTAGGCGGTTGGGATACCCACATCAACCAAGGCGCGGGACAAGGGCAATTAGCCCGCAATCTAGGGCAATTGGGCAATGGGCTGGTTGCACTAACCGAGGGTTTAGGAGCGGCTTATCAAAATACCACGATCGTGGTGATGTCAGAATTTGGGCGAACTGTGAAGGAAAATGGTAATGGTGGCACCGATCACGGACATGGGAATGTGATGTGGCTGTTAGGTGATGGTCTTGTTGGTGGTAAGGTGTACGGCAAGTGGGATGGGTTGGAACCGGCGCAGCGATATCAAGGGCGAGATTTAGCTGTGACGACAGATTTTAGGGATGTGTTGGGGACGGTACTAACTCGACGGTTGGCAGTGGATGAGAGCAAGTTGTCGCAGGTGTTTCCTCAATATACGGGGCAAATGCTAAATTTTTGTTAGAGTTGATAATTTTTATTCACGATCGTGTTCTGCTCCGATCTTTACCCGCCTGGGGATTAATCCCCAGGCTAATAGCTCAAGTCTGTTAAGACAAACCGATCGGAATCGAGATAGTCTTATCCAATCTGGCTTGCAATCTTGCTGAAGGTTTGCTATTAGGATCGACAGTATTTTGCAACACGACAGCCGCATCAGATCGATCGATATTATCACTCAATCCCGCGATCGATATTAGCCCCGAACCGATAATTAATAACCCGATCGATCCCAACACTCCACGAGTTAAAATAGTAATAATCCGGCGACGATCTACAATCCATTTTTTGCCAGTCATAATTTCAATGTAAAGATTATACTGTCCGAACTACGATTGTCGGATCGATCGATAGACTAATGTCAATTCGGGTTAAGGATCTCCACTCAATGATTTCTGGCTCCGCTTCTGCACCGCCCCTCTAATAAATACTTACCCTGCTGCTTTTGCACCTGCCATTCCCGCCGCGCCTCCTCAATCTTATCCACCAACCGCCGCAGATCTCGATCGATCTCTCGCCATTTCACAAGCCTTTTCCAGCCCTGCATCAACGCCTCATGACTCAGATCGATGACATTCTCATCATTAACTCGATCGATCGTCAATAACCGTCCATCTACCAATCGATCGATCGTATCTTCGATCTTCTCCTGCTTCGCTGTATCCGCACCCATCGCCAGCAACTCTACTTTCGATCGACGTTGCCGTGTATCCCGCAGCCCTTCACCAGTTCGCACTAATCGCAGCATTACCCGCTGTACCCACTCACCCTGCCCTCGGGCTGCCAAATCTTGGTAAATATCCTCGGCATGTCGATCGAGTGCCCCGACTAAGCCGCCTAAACTTTGATATTCAGCTACAGTTAATTCATGTTTGACTCCATCGCGTTTTTCCCACAACTCTGTCAACGAAAACTCCAATAGCGGCAAACAGTTCTCCTCATTCGCCACATCCCGCAAAATTAATTCTAATAGCCCTGGTTGTAAGTTGTATCCCTGAATCGCAGACGGTTGCTCGATCGCGTCTTGCAGATGTTCCCCCACCAGTACGCCCAGAAACAACGCATCATCTTGAATTGCCTCAGTCAGCACGCCCGATGTCAACCATCGATCGATAAAATCCGCCCGCATCGTCGTTACTACCACCAAGCGGCGGTTGTTTGACTGCTTGACACACACAAACAATCGATAAATCGCTGCTGTTGCTGGCGATCCTGGCATAGTGTAAATACCTCCTCAAACTGATCCACCACCAGTAATACCCGCTTATCCCCTGGCAACCGCGACACGATCGATCCTAACCCCTGCTGCTCCAATATTCCATAAACCTCTTCTCGCTCCGCCGCCTCAAATAACTTGCCCACCGCCAATTTTAACGTTACCAACGGCTCCGCTCCTGGCTTAATCGGCTCCAATACTCGCCAACCCAATTCCAGTAACCGAGGAATTAGCCCCGCCCGCACCAACGATGACTTCCCACTCCCCGAAGCCCCAATTACAGGCACAAAACTACAATCCTGCACCTGCTGCACCAACTTTTGAATTTCCGGTTCGCGCCCAAAGAAAAACTTGGCTGTCGCTGGTGTAAATGTGAACAAACTCTGATAGGGATTAGTTTCATCTACTGGTACCACTGGCACCAATTCCGCCAGTGGATAGCGTACTAGCCATCAATGACCGGAAAGCCATGTCCGGTATAATAAATTAACGCTTCATGCCGCAGTGCCCGCTGTTCCAAAAACTCCCGCAGCTTTGCCGCTAATGCCTCGTAAGTCGTCTCTTCTGGCTTTAATAAGAGTTCTACCTGAAAGTCACCAAAGTCTCGCAGCACGGCAGCGATCGCTCGTGCATCGGCTGCCGATTTTTCCAGCGTTTGCAGCGGTGCCTAATTCTGCGTAATCCCAATCACCAGGGCATATCGCGCCATGATTACTACATAGATATTTTCTTCTGTAAACTAGAATATCAAAGATTTCTGGTAAACTCTGAAATTATTTGTGAAATTAAATTATGCCGCAACCTCAACGCCTGATTTTTGAAGATGCTAATAATAGTTATGATGTCTTCATCGATACCGCTCAACCAGTGCAGTCTATCGAATCTGTTGAAGATGAATATATTTCCAAAAGTCCTACCCGTGGTGGAATTGAATCAATTATTTCTCCCACAGTGCGTGTAAAACTTGAGGAAGTCCATCACACAATTCGCGGGTATACTCAGTATGCGATCGGTGCTTTCAAGAATTTAGCCATCGCCGAAGTTGAAGAAGTCACGCTCAAATTCAGTCTGAAAATTAGTGCGGCGGGTGGTTTGCCGATGATTGCTAGCAGTAAAACCGATGCGGATTTCGCGATCGAAGTTAAATGCAAATTCCCGAAACCCGAGCAACCAAATTAGTCTAGTACCAGACGCGGGAAGTGAGGTTACGATCTTTTACCCCCGAAACCCGACTTAACAGACTTGAGCGGAGAAGGATTTAAAGCAGAGGAATTGAATAATGAGAGGTTAGGGAAATTCTCCCGCAGATATTTTGCGAACGAAAGAGGGTAATCTAGTAAAGGTATTTTAAAAATTGTAAATTTTATTTACAAGTTGCCATCGTGATTAACAAGGTATATCATTGACATAATAAGTATTTATACCTACCAGCATTGGATGCCATCGTTGTTTAGCGGTAAAGTATCCGACTCGCACCTCATCGCTTATCTATGACTCCTGAATTTCCCTGGCTCACTGCGATTATTGCGTTTCCGCTCATAGCTGCCCTAGCTATTCCCGTATTGCCTGACACCGATGGCAAAAATGTGCGGCTCTACGCACTGAGTACAGGGATACTAGAGTTCTGTTTAATTATCTATACTTTCGCTACGCGATACGACTTTAACAACTCCAGCTTACAGTTGGTCGAAAACTACAGTTGGGTGCCACAATTAGGCTTGAATTGGTCTGTAGGCGTAGATGGTTTGTCGATGCCTTTAGTTGTATTGACGGGCTTTGTGACTACCCTGGCTACCTTTGCCGCTTGGAATATTCAGATCAAGCCACGTCTGTTTTACAGCTTGATGTTGGTGATGTATAGTGCCCAAATTGCGGTATTCCTCGCCCAAGATTTACTGATGTTTTTCATGCTGTGGGAATTGGAGCTGGTTCCCGTTTATTTAATTATTTCAATTTGGGGCGGGGCACAGCGATTCTACGCTGCGACTAAATTTATTCTCTACACAGCCCTGGCTTCGATCTTTATCCTTGTCGCTGCACTAGCGTTAGCTTTTTATGGGGATACCGCTACCTTTAATATTACGGCACTAGGACTAAAGGACTACCCGATCGAGTTAGAATTATTGGCCTATGCAGGTTTCCTAATTGCTTTCGGTGTCAAACTACCAATCTTCCCTTTCCATACTTGGCTGCCAGATGCACATGGAGAAGCTCCCGCACCTGGCTCAATGATCTTGGCTGGAGTCTTGCTCAAGATGGGCGGTTATGCATTGATTCGCTTGAATGCGGAAATGCTCCCCCACGCTCACGTTTATTTTGCACCCGTACTCGCGGTATTGGGTGTCGTGAATATTATTTATGGTGCCTTAGCCGCCTTTTCCCAAGACAATCTCAAACGTCGCCTCGCCTATTCCTCTATTTCCCATATGGGATTTGTGCTGATTGGGATTTCTTCTTTCACAGCGTTGGGTATCAATGGTGCGATGCTGCAAATGATTTCACATGGATTAATTGCAGCGGCACTATTTTTCCTGTCGGGGGTTATTTACGAGCGCACACACACCCTCTCGATGGATAAGATGGGTGGAATTGCCAAATCGATGCCCACAACCTTTGCCTTATTTACTTTCGCTTCAATGGCTTCTCTCGCTTTACCAGGAATGAGTGGTTTCGTCGGCGAACTAACGATTTTCTTGGGCTTGACAACTAGCGATGTTTATAGTAGCGGATTTAAAATTATTATTGTCTTTTTGTCCGCAGTTGGCTTGCTGATTACACCCATCTATTTACTGTCGATGTTACGACGGGTATTCTTTGGGCAAAAGCTTGAATCGAACCTTGAAGTTTTAGGAGATGCCAAGCCACGCGAACTATCGATCGCATTTTGCTTATTAATTCCGATTATTGGGATTGGTTTATATCCAAAAATTGCGACTCAAACTTACGATAGTACGACGGTGGCGGTGGCTGCTCATTTGCGAGCAGCTTTACCAACAGTCGCTCAGGTTAAGGATTATAGCTTGTATGCTCGATCCCCTGATTGGCAATCTCAAACCGCGATTGTTTCACCAACTATTCCCAGAAAATTGGTAAGCATCGTACCTTAGAGTTATTAATTTTTAGAACCAGATTTTCGACATGCTCGATCTACATGTATCTTGGGATGAATATCATCAATCGATCGAGTCCTTAGCCGCCCAAATTTACCAGTCTGAATGGGAATTCGATCGAATTGTTTGTTTAGCTAGAGGTGGCTTGCGAGTTGGCGATATTCTCTCCCGCATTTTTAACCAACCTTTGGCAATTTTAGCCGCTAGTTCCTACGGTAGCGATCGAGAACGTGGGAAACTATCGATCGCCAGTCAGATTACCATGACTGACGCTCGCATGGGCAATCGGGTATTACTAGTCGATGACTTGGTAGACTCTGGCGTTACGCTGCAACAGACGACGATTTGGTTGCGCGATCTATATCCAGAAATTCAGGATCTCAAGACGGCTGTCATCTGGTACAAGGCTTCCTCAAAATATATCCCCGACTATTACGTTAGTCATCTCCCTGGCAATCCCTGGATTCACCAACCATTCGAGAAATACGATAACTATAAACAGATCGATTTAGGACAGATCCCTAACTTCTCCCAGAAGTCGGGGATCTTGCATCAACTATAAACTATCGACAGCCAAGCGCAATTGTCCGTGATTCTGAGCTAAAATTGCTGCTGCTTGGGATCGATCGACCTTAGTCCAGTGCATCAATAGGGCAACTTTAACCGATCGACCGCTAGATTCCAACAACTCACTCGCAGCATCGCGTTCTAATTGCGTCAAATCTTGAATCATCTGCAAGGCTCGATCGAGTAACTTGGTATTAGTTACGGCGACATCTACCATCCGATTGCCGTATACCTTGCCCAACTTTACCATCGTTCCAGTCGAGAGAATATTCAAAGCCATTTTTGTCACAGTGCCCGATTTTAGCCGTGTAGAACCCGATACAATCTCAGCACCTACAGGTAGTCGAATATCGATATCAGCGATGCTAGCGACCTGATTTGCGGGCACACAGGCGATAAATACGGTCTTAGCACCACGTTGTTTGGCAGACTCGATCGCGCCATGCACGTAGGGCGTAGTTCCGCCTGCGGTAATACCCACTACCACGTCATGTTCGCCGATCTGATTGTCCACCATTGCCTGAGCACCATCGCCGGCGATATCTTCCAAGCCTTCGGAACTTTTGATTAATGCTCCCGCACCGCCCGCCAGAATCCCCTGTACTAATTCTGGGGGTGTACAAAAAGTGGGGGGACATTCAGCCGCATCGAGTACGCCCAATCTACCGCTGGTACCCGCACCGATGTAGAATAATCGCCCCCCTTGACGGAGTGAATCGGCAATTGTATCGATCGCGTTGGCTAATTCTTGTCTGGCACCCGCGATCGCGTTTAAAGTATTAACATCTTCTTGATTGAATAAATCTACCAGCTCTAATGTACTGAGTAGATCTAGATTGGCACTATTAATATTTACCTGTTCGGTTAATAAATGTCCGCGTGTATTTAGGTTCTCGATCGTCATTTGGATGTTGGATTGTGGATGATCTCCACGACTGAAAGTTGGTGGCTTGAAATAATGAAACAATTATAGCGTGATGTATAGATAATCTCTGAAATTCAGGGTAGGGGCAACTCATTAAATCGCCTCCACCCTAAATAAAGTTCGAGAGTATAAGTCCTTATTTAGGATTTATGACTTATGCTAATTTGGATCGAGATTAGATTTGAGTTTGAGCTGAAGATCTGTACCTTTTTTCAACACTACTTCACCACCAGGACTCGACAAAACAAATGCTGTTGCTGCGGCTGCACCTGCTAGTTTACCATGTTTGAATTTGGTTTTATCGCCGATGAAATTACCAGCGATCGTACCACCTAAAATAATTCCAGCATTTTTGAGGAATTGCCCTTTAGTTTTAGTTTCAACTTGAGTATTTACAAGTGAAGCATCGATCGGTAGGAGATCGCCATTTTTGAGTTTGATATCATCAAAAGTCAAATTCATCTGGGCTTTCTTGCCTTTAGCTGCTTTAGTTACAGCTTCTAAATGTCCTGAGATCGTCGCATCTTTTAATGCTGGATATTTACCAACTGAACCATTTTTGACTTTAATCGTAAATTTTTCGTTATTACGATTTTTACCACTAGAGAGTTCTTGTTGTAAATCGGTATTAATGGTAACTCCAGCCGGAACTACTGCTGAAGCACCAGCGGTGGTAGCTGGTTTATTGCCAGTAGTAGTTATGGCTCCAGTCGTTGCCGATTTGACTGTATCTACAGGTTTTTCGGCAACCTTACTACCACAACTGGCTAAACTACCTAGAGATAGCGTTATCAGAACTAATGAAAGGGATTGTTTTAACATAATCTTTAGACTCCACACCTCAAACCACATCAAAATTGTATGTGATAGCAGTAGTTTAGCATTTGGCGATCGATTCAAGCATTCGCTATTTGTATGGAAATCTCATCTTGCAGATCGGTAAAGATAACTATCGATAAAGAGGTTATCAAAGTCTGACTTTCCCGATGACTTCTCGACCCAGCCATGCTGTATTGTGTGAGAGAGATTTGAGACTATTTTTAGTAACCTTCCAAGCTATTTGAGTGTCAAAGAGGATCGACTGAGTGGGTGAAGATTGGTGCAGACATTGAGCTGGTTTGGTGCTGAGTGCTGCCCATAGTTCGATGGCAGATAACTTACCAGAAACGACTAGATGTTGCCAGAGTAAAGGTAAAGCCAATTCTAACCCGATCGAGCCGCACGGAGCTTCGCCAAAGGCAACGGTTTTTTCTTCATAAGTATAAGGGCTATGGTCGATCGCGATCGCATCTAATACGCCCATTTTTATCCCCTCAATCAGGGCGATTTGGTCGTCTGAAGTGCCTAATGGGGGGTCGAGCTTGAAATTGGGGTCGTAAGTAATTAAGTCGGTGGTATTGGCGATAAGGTGCAACCAGGTGGTACTGGCGGTAATTGGGACTCCTCGTTGTTTTGCAGCAGCGATTAATTCTACGCCGCGACGGGTAGAAATCCGCATTAGATGCACGGGGGTACCGATATCGGCGACGATCTCGATTATCGAGGCTAGAGCGGCGGTTTCACTACTGACAGGATCGACGGGTAAGCCATATTTGAGGGCGGCTACTCCAGCTCTGGCGATGCCGTTACCTCGTAATTGGCGATCGAGGGCGTATAATCCGATCGGACGGTTAAATGGTTGGAGATATTCGAGCAGACGACGGGTTAAAGCGAGATTGTCGATCGCGTTTCCATCTGCCCATCCAGTAATATTAGTGGTGGCGAGTTCTGCCAATTCGGTCATCGCTTTGCCTTCTACCCGCTGAGTCAGCGCACCCCAGTAGGCGAGTTTAGGACAATTGGAAATTTGGGCGGCGATTTGCTGGTACTCTCGATCGAGACTGACGATACTACTGACTCGATCGAGTGCGGGTAAGGTATCGGGTAAAATATTTACACAGACGAATCCACCTGCTTGGGCGGCGAGAAGTAAAGACTCGAGCGTTTCGCGTTCTTCATGTCCAGGCGTGCCACTATGACTGTATAAATCTACTAAACCTGGGGCGAGAATTAGATGTTCGCCAGGGGTAATAGTTAGATCGGTTGGGAGTGGAGTTGTCGCTGAGACTTCCTGAATTACTCCGTCGATAACTAATATATCTGCCCTACGTTCTATTAGTTCCCATTTCTGGCGATCGTCGATCTTGATTGGGTTTAATATTCTAACCTGTTGGAATAATTGGTTCATCAGTCAAATGGTTGTTGGACGATCGTAATTCTAGAGATCTTGCCAAGCTTTATCTTCCTCCTCATTGAGCCATACTTCCTCCAGCGATGATTCACTTAGGGTTTGCCAATCTCGAACGAATGGGGCAGAATCTTCTAAATTAGCAGCTTCCAGATCGTTTTCAGTGGGCTTACCCCCCCAACCCCCCTTTACAAGGGGGGCTTTACTCCCTCCCCTGTCTTGTCTCGCTTCTTTGCGCGGGGAACCCGCGCGGAGCGAGACGCTTTACAAGGGGAGGGCTGGGGTGGGGTAGACTACGCAGCAACTTACAATGCGCCAGCGGCGGTTTTATCGAGAATTCCGCCAGCGAGATGACTGGTAATATTGAGAGCTTGAATCACGGGTTGACCTTCAATTCCTTCTGGATAATCAATTACTGTCACGGCACCATTACCTTGTTTGATCTTCCAGATATCTGCTAAACCTAATCCTAGTAAATAACACAGTAACACCTTATTCGTCGCATCATGGGCGACGATAATACCAGTTTGTGTTTGGTTTCCGACTTTGGCAAGAATTTGTTGCCATGCACCAGTCGCCCGATCCCAGACATCTTGAAGATTCTCACCTTCAGGCATTTGGACAGATTCGGGATGAGTTTGCCACCGCTCTAATTCACCTGGATATTCAGTCTCGATTTCGGCTTCAAATTTACCTTCCCACAGTCCATGTCCGATTTCTCGTAAATCCGCATCTTCACCTAATGTTAATCCCTGCCGATCCTTAATAATAATTTCGGCTGTCTCTTTAGGACGTAACATCGGACTGGTAAATCCAAAGTCAATTTGGATGGTTTTTAAAAATTCTGCGGCTAGGATGGCTTGATTGCGTCCATTGTCATTGAGTGGCACATCAATTTGCCCCTGAAATTTGCCCGCACGATTCCAGTCAGTTTCGCCATGACGGACAAGCAAAAAGCGAGGTCCTTGATTATTGGGACGAAATGTGGGTAACTTTTGACCGAGATGACTGGTTTGATTGAGGGATTCTAATTGAACTTTATCGCCCCAGCCACCGCTAAAATTGAGGACAGTGATCCCGCAATTCGACTGTTGGATACTGTGATATAACCGAGCTGGTATCCCCAATGCGCTACTAATCAGGGCACGGTTGATGCCATTGTGGGCGACGATCAGGATCGTTTGTCCCTGGTGCTGGGGCAAGATGCCTTGCCAGAAGGTGGTAGCTTGGGCGTATAGGGATAGGACTGGAAAAAACTCTTGCTGGCTGCCATCGGCCTGTGGGAGCAACATTTTCAATTCGTGGGGACGTTCTTTCCAGGCGCGATACTCGTCGGCATATTTTTCGCGGACTTCCTGATTGAGCATGGTTTCCCATACTGGAAGATCGATTTCTAATAATCGATCGTCTGTCTGTAAAGGATACTGCTGTTCCAAGCAAGATAAGACGGTTGTGGCTGTCTGTTTCGCTCGTTGTAGGGGGCTACAGTAGACTGCGGCAAATTCTAAACCTTGAAATGCTTTACCTGTAGTTTTAGCATCTTCTTGACCTCGATCGGTCAGAACCGATAAGTCGCTGCGCCCTTGGATGCGTCCTTGACTGTTATAACTACTCTGTCCGTGCCGTAAAATAATAACTCGCGTACTCAAAGATCTTGTCCTCCAATGGCTGACTCATTTTATCAGGGGATAGGGGATAGGGGATGTTTTTTTAATCCAAAATCCAAAATTCCTTCAAGCTTTGACTGTCATCAAATATCGATCGACCGTCTCTTTTCCCGTACCACAGAACTTAATTCGTCCATGTTCGAGCCAAATTGCTTTATCGCAAGAACTACTGATAAATTTAAGGTCGTGAGAGACAACCAAAACAGTGGTATCACTTCCCAGAAATTTGTCGATCCGATGCTGACATTTATTTCTAAAGCTTTGGTCGCCGACAGCTAAAACTTCATCGAGAATCAAAATATCTGGCTGAATATCGGTCGCAATCGCAAACCCCAATCGAGCTACCATTCCAGACGATAAACCTTTGACTGGAACTAGTTCATAATCTTGCAACTCCGCAAAATCTAGAATCATCGGAGTCCGTTTGCGCATTTCATCACGGGGAAATCCGAGTAGAACGCCATACATTATAATATTATCACGCACTGAAATATTTGGGTCGAAGCCCGCGCCTAACTCGATCAGCGGGGCAATGTTACCGCGAACACGCACCTTGCCTGTAGTTGGTTCGAGAATCCCAGATATCAATTTCAGTAGCGTTGATTTCCCAGCCCCATTCGCACCGATAATCCCGATCTTCTCGCCAGAATTAACGACTAGATTGATATTGTCGATAACTAGTTTTTTGGCGGGATGACGATACTTACCAGAGACAATCGATAAAATAGTTCGCTTAATATCATAGGAGAATTCCTCCTGGGTACGTCGCCATAGTGATACTCGATCGAACTGAATAACTTCCATACATTTGGGATAAATTCAAAGTCAGAATAAACAAGAATAATTAATGAATCTAATCTCAGAATCTCATAAAAGATCCATAAATTTTGGACGCAACCAGTTGAAAATAATTATCCCAATACCTAAGATAATCAGACCGCTCAACCATGCTCTAATAATCAGGTACGAATCTGGTAGGTTGCCTGAGAGCACGATTTGACGCAGGCTTTCAATGATTGGATACAAAGGGTTTAATTCTAGCAATGGACGAATCTTGGAATCGACGATAGCGGCTGGATAAAAAACAGGACTGCTCAACCACAGTACAAATTGAACTAGCTCATAGAAAAATGGTAAATCTCGAAAAAAGACATATAAAGCACTGACGATGAAACCAATTCCTGTGGATACTAGGATTAGGGCGATTAAGGGTAGCGGTATGGCAATTACATTAATTAAGCTCAACCACGGATTGTGGGAAATTACTAAAGTGAGGATCGATAGCAATGGGAACATGCCAATTGCTAACTGGCATGTGTTCGCTAAAATGGTGGACAAAGGAAAAACACTAACTGGTAACCGAATTTTATTTAGTAACGATCCATTTGAAACGACACTAGCCAGTGCTTGCGAAGTCGAACCTTGATAAAAATGAATTACTACCAGTCCCGTAAAAGCTGCTAAAACATATTGGGAAACCGAATTATGATAGTACTTTTTGAAGACTGCTCCAAAAATCGTAGTGTACAACACTGTCATAATCAGTGGATTGAATAGCGACCAGTATACCCCTAAAAAAGACCCGCGATACCTAACTTTAATTTCTCGCTCGGCTAGCACATATAATAACTCCCAGTAGCGGAGCATTTGCGATGACTTAGAGTCAGCTTTGGTAGATTTGACAGATATAGCCATACAACCTCGTTAGCGTACTTCGACGACCGATCTCCAAAGGATCGGCTATGGCAATAGCACAAGTCACCTTTGGTTACGAGCATCGCTTACACCGAAACAGTGAGCTATCTTATGGTACAAGGTTTGCACCGTTTCGTAAAACCCATCCAACTCGATCTCCGGTGATGCAAATGCAGTCGCCATGCAATGTCAAGCACGTATTACGTGAAAACAATGTAAGCCAGACTAAACTAGAACTAACGTAAGTTGCTAGTTATAATCAGAATCTCCCCTCGCTGCTATATTTAAATCGATTTCAATCTGTATCGTCAACCTCCCCAATGTCTAATCTGACCTCAACTATCCGGGGTTATTACCCCCTGAATACCTTTGAGATTTTGCGCGCTCTTTGGCAACAAATGGCGGAAACAATTATTAAGAGAAGATGTTACTTCGACACTTCGGCTGAATCAGTGGCTACGTCAACGATTGGCTTAGTAGAAACTGACGATTGGCATAAGTATGCTGAGGGGAAAGATGTGCGATTGGTAACAAATTTAGAAATGCTACCGATTCAGCAAATTTCTGTGTATGACAACTCTGGAGATATAGTCGATCTAATTGGGAGATTACCACAATTTTCACTGTTACAATCTGACAATTTTCAAGCATTGCTAACTGGAAGCATCGTCAACTTAGATAATTCGCCACAGGTAAAGATAGAAATCACTTTTACTCCAGTAGCAATCGATCGATTTATCCAGCCATTAATTCCATATTTACCACCAGCAGTAAGATTAATAGCCAATGCTAATTTTGCTAACAATAGCTATTTGCAAAGCCATTTTACACAATTGTTATTGAGCGCAGTAGTTACAAATCAGATCGGTGATGCTCTGCCTAAAAAAATGGAAGCTATTAGTGTTGTCGAAGATAACCCTGTGTCCAAAAATGGTCTTGGGCAAGATCGAGAGCAAATAGACCAGTCTAGTCTTTCCGTAGTCGAAGGATGCCAACAAGAGATAAATTTACAACAACAGTTATCTCAGGCTGTTTTGTTGAATTATATTAGTAACAAAATTCACCAAACATTAGAATTGGATGTAATTTTGCAAACAGCAGTCGAGCAGGTACAAACATTTTTGCAGGCAGATCGACTAATTATCTATCAATTTGAATTTACCAAAGTTGATGAAAAAGTAAGCGGCAAAAGTTTTGATGCCTATAATAGAAAGGGAAAAGTCGCCTATGAAGCGATTGGGCCTGTAAATCTTCCGTCCGTTTTAGATGTTGTAGAACACCAGAATTGTTTTGAAAATCGTCAATTGTGGGATAATTATCGAGCCGGGATGACTAGATCGATCGATGATGTCAACATAGAGTATACTCATAACAAATGTATCTTGAAGTTGATGCATCAATCTCAAATTAAGTCTAAGTTAATCGTACCAATTATTGTCAATACAGAATTGTGGGGCTTAGCGATCGCACATCAGTGTCAATCTCCACGTCAGTGGAAATCCCAAGAGACGCAGTTTCTTCAACAAGTTTCCGAGCATTTAGCCTTTGCTATTAATCAATCAGAATTGTATACAGCTAGCCTTTGCAATACCCAAAATTTAGAGCAACGTGTTAATGAGAGAACGCGAGAGCTAAGAGATGCTGTGATTGTTGCTCAAACGGCAAATCAATCTAAAACTGAATTCCTCGCACTCCTCAGTCATGAATTAAGAACGCCCTTGACTAGTATTTTAGGGCTATCAGCAACACTCCTACGATTGCCACTACTGAATTTAACCGATCGACAGCAAAATTATCTCCAAACTATTCACAATAGTGGAGAACATTTGTCGGAATTAATCGATGATATCTTAGATTTTTACAAATTAGAAGTTGGTAAAACATTACTTAAAATTAGTGAGTTTCCACTCTCCAAACCGATCGATCGAGTCGTTAAGCTGGTGAAAACAAAAGCAGAGCGTGCCAAAATCAAGCTGGAAGTGCAAATCGTTGATAATAGTTCGCAGGGTAGAAACCGAGATTTGCGGTTTCAAGGCGATATCAAACGCATTCGTCAAATATTATTAAATATTTTAGTCAATGCAATTAAATTTACACCAGAAGATGGCACAGTAATCATCCGCGCTTGGTTAGAGGATAACTATGCTGTGTTTGAAATTGAAGATAGTGGAATTGGGATTGAAGAAGAACAAATTCCTCGGTTATTTAAAAAATTCTATCAACTCGATCGTAATTTCGCTCGAGACTATGAAGGGATGGGTTTAGGATTGGCAATTACTCAACAATTAGTCGAACTACATGGTGGATCGATCGAGGTTGATTCAATTTTAGGTTCTGGTTCGACTTTTACAGTCCGTCTAGCTGCACAACCGCTCCAGTCAACAGATAACAATGATTGGCTGGAAATGGATCGTAAATTAGTTTTTCAAGATCCCGAACTTAACCCAATTCCTAATCGAATTGTTTTAATCGAGCAGGATGAAGATCTCGCCAATTTCTTGTGTGATATTCTCACTGCGGCTAGGTATCAAGTCACTTGGCTACTATCTGCGGAATCATCCTTCAGACAGATCGCCATGTTCGATCCAGATTTATTAATTATCGATTTGGCTCTAGATGCAGAAACAGTCGATCGATTGATCGGCAATATCCGCAAATCAAGTACGATTGGTGATATTAAAATTATGGCGATTGCCACTAAAGAGGATACTATTAGTCCGATTAGCAAACAGTATGTGGATGATTATCTCTGGAAGCAAGTAAATCCCGAACAGTTGCTAAGGAAAATTACTAAGTTACTTAGTCATATTGATACCTAATTTCTGTGAACGTGTTTTTATTTTATTGCTATATGGATATGTTTTTGGGAGTTTTCATCACTCTGGACGACACCCCCCAATTTTGTGATTTTCTTTGAAAGACTATTAATTAATTACTGGAGACGTACCACAAGGTCGATATTCATAGCGGATGCAAGGCCCAACAAATGTACCTGGTGCCCCTTTTTCCCACTGAACGCAAACTTTGCACAATAAGCCAGGATTAATTCTCTGAATATTTGGATTCTCGATAACTGGGTTTTGATTATATTGTCCAGGTTTAAATTGTGCGAATGTACTCAGGGAATTAAGCAAGATTAATGGAATTGAAAATGCTGTAGCAGTAGCTAGTTTCATAATATTTGACTCCTAAAAGTGCAGTTATTTATGGTTCGATGTACGTAACTACAAGCAGAGAGATTAGATTCCACGAAGCTTGATTAAATGTCAGGATTCAGGGGGTGAAAGTTAAGCCCAGAACGGCTTAAATTTTGAAAATTTCTTAGAAGTGGACTGAGTAATTTTTCTTCCGGTGTATGATGAAACCATCCTGCTTTTTAAGGGGGGATAGGGGGATCTTCTAGGGTTGGCGAATGCTATCTTATACGCATCCATTCATCCTCTTGGGTTGGGAGTTGGGAAGAGTTTTAATTGTTGCTTGTTGCTAGTTTAGTGATGAACTCGATACCAGCTTGACGGTTTTGGTACCGATTACTTGTTGATGAGTTTTGTGGTAGAAACCGCGTTTAACGCTAGGGAACTGCCATTGATAGTCATCAGGATCGGGATATTCAGCCATTAACTTCGACCAACCAGTCGTACTATTGGCGGCTGTTGATAACTTAGTGATTCGATCGATCCCCAATCGCTGTGCTAATTCGCCTAATTCTAATTTAAGATAAGTAGCAATTTCGCCTTGAGTATCGATCGTTAAATTTCGCGCATCTTTAGCTTGTGTCAGTGCATTTAAAACGCTGTAAACTTGAGCGGCAGATTGTTGATGCCGATCGAGAATCTCGATTAAGCGTTCGATCGCACTAATACAGTGACTATCGACAGTAGAGTTGCGACAGGAATTTAATAGTTGTGTTAGCGATTTAATCTGTTCTTGTTGAAGCTGAAGTTGTTGGTGATGAGTGGTAAGCGTTTGGTTAACTGATTGAGCCAGGAGATCGAATTCTTGGTTGATAGTTGTCATGGTAATTTCACAAAGATCGCGATGAAGTGTCGGTAGGAGATGCAGTGCCAAAGCTGAATTGAGATTGAGTAGCTAGGTGAGTGTAGATGTATGGTGTTTCGGCTCATCATGCTTCTCTCCCCTGCTATAGTTCCCCATTTACAACCGATTTCTACAACTCATCTCAAACTCAAAAAAAAGGGAGGAGAGGGGGGAGAGAAATTCAGACACTGGAAGTAAAGGTTGAAAAATTTCCCACGAAGTGACCTAAACCCATTAAGATAGATCGGAATTCATAATTTCTGTTAACCCCCTCCCTGCTTTTCCCCTCTCTGCCCCTCCCCTCTCCCCCCTAATTTATATGCCTCGCCGGACTGACATACACAAAATCTTACTCTTAGGTTCAGGACCGATCGTCATCGGACAAGGGTGTGAATTTGACTACTCTGGTACTCAGGCTTGTAAAGCACTGCGGGAGGAAGGTTATTACGTGATATTGGTCAATTCCAATCCTGCGACAATTATGACCGATCCTGACACGGCGGATCGGACTTATATCGAACCGCTGACACCAGAGTTGGTAGAAAAAGTCATCGCTAAGGAACGCCCTGATGCATTACTCCCAACGATGGGGGGACAGACTGCTCTGAATTTGGCTGTGAGCCTGTCGAAAAGCGGAGTACTAGAAAAGTATGGTGTCGAACTAATTGGCGCGAAATTAGATGCGATCGAAATGGCGGAAGATCGCTTACTGTTCAAGGAAGCGATGGGGAGGATCGGTGTTCCAGTTTGTCCATCAGGCATCGCCACAACGCTCTTAGAAGCGCGGGAAGTCGGAAAAGAGATTGGGACATATCCATTAATTATTCGCCCTGCCTTCACCCTTGGAGGTGCCGGAGGGGGGATTGCTTACAATCAGGAAGAGTTTGAAGCAATCGTTCAAACTGGATTGGATGCTTCGCCTGTAGATCAGATTTTGGTAGAGAAATCTCTCTTGGGGTGGAAGGAATACGAGCTAGAGGTGATGAGGGATCTAGCGGATAATGTGGTGATTGTTTGCTCGATCGAGAATATCGATCCGATGGGAATTCATACTGGAGATTCGATTACTGTTGCTCCAGCGCAAACGTTGACGGATAAGGAGTATCAGCGGTTACGCGATGCGTCGATTAAAATCATTCGTGAGATTGGGGTAGAGACTGGGGGTTCTAATATTCAGTTTGCGGTACATCCCGATACGGGGGAATATATCGTCATTGAAATGAACCCGCGTGTGAGCCGGAGTTCGGCGTTAGCTTCTAAAGCAACGGGATTCCCGATCGCTAAATTTGCCGCGAAATTATCGGTAGGTTATACTCTTGATGAAATCTCCAATGATATTACCAAGAAAACGCCCGCTTGCTTTGAACCGACGATCGATTATGTAGTTACTAAAATTCCTCGATTCGCCTTTGAAAAATTTGCTGGTTCCTCCCATGTTCTGACCACGCAAATGAAGTCAGTCGGTGAAGCAATGGCGATCGGGCGCACCTTCCAAGAGTCATTCCAGAAAGCCTTACGTTCTCTCGAAATTGGTCGATTTGGCTGGGGTTGCGATCGCGATGAATCTTTACCCTCGATCGAGCAGGTTCGTTCGCAACTGCGGACTCCAACACCCGATCGCATCTTCAGTATTCGCCATGCGATGCAGTTGAAGCTATCCCAAGAAGATATCTACGATCTCACCGGAGTCGATCCGTGGTTTCTCGATAAACTGCAAGGAATTTTAACTACTGAATCCTTCCTGAAAACTCAAAAATTAACATCCCTAACCAAAGCACAATTATGGGATATCAAACGTCAAGGATTTAGCGATCGACAAATTGCTTATGCAACCAAAACCACCGAAGATATCGTCCGCACCTATCGCAAATCCCTCGGCGTAATTCCCGCTTATAAATTAGTCGATACCTGCGCCGCCGAATTTGAAGCCGAAACACCTTACTACTACTCTACCTACGAAGCAGAAACCGAAGTCATCCCCTCAACTCGTCGCAAAGTAATGATCCTCGGCGGCGGCCCAAATCGGATCGGACAAGGGATAGAATTTGACTACTGTTGCTGTCATGCTTCCTATGCCCTCAGCAAACAGGGCTTTGAGACAATCATGGTTAACTCCAACCCTGAAACCGTCTCCACCGATTACGATACCAGCGATCGATTGTACTTTGAACCGCTCACCAAAGAAGATGTTCTTAATATCATCGAAGCCGAGCAACCAGAAGGAATCATCATCCAATTTGGGGGACAAACTCCCCTCAAACTAGCCGTACCATTACAAGAATATCTAGACGCACAGGGCGAAAATACCACCACCAAAATTTGGGGAACTAGCCCAGACTCGATCGATATGGCGGAAAATCGAGAAAGATTCGAGCTAGTATTACGCCAATTGGGAATCCGACAACCAGAAAATGGGATGGCGCGAGACTACAATGACGCGCTCCACGTCGCCAATCGAATCGGTTATCCCGTAGTGGTACGTCCGTCCTACGTCCTTGGTGGACGAGCGATGGAAATCGTCTACTCCGATAGCGAACTCGAACGCTATATGACCTACGCGGTGCAGGTCGAACCCGACCACCCCATTCTGATCGATAAGTTCCTAGAGAACGCCATAGAGGTCGATGTAGACGCAATTGCCGATGCATCTGGGCAAGTGGTCATCGGCGGAATTATGGAACATATCGAGCAAGCCGGAATTCACTCCGGCGATTCCGCTTGTTCCCTCCCCTATGTATCGCTCTCCGATGCCACCGTAGCCACCATTAGAGAATGGACGGTACAACTAGCTCAAGCTCTCAAAGTGATTGGCTTGATGAATATCCAATTCGCAGTACGCGGCGAAGAGGTTTATATTATCGAAGCAAATCCCCGCGCATCTCGTACAGTACCATTCGTAGCCAAAGCGACAGGTGTACCATTAGCTGGTTATGCAGCCCGAATTATGTCTGGCGAAACCCTGACAGGCTTGGAATATACAGAGGAAGTCATCCCCACCCACATCGCCGTCAAAGAAGCCGTCTTACCCTTCGATAAATTTGCTGGGACAGATACCATCTTAGGCCCAGAAATGCGATCGACAGGCGAAGTTATGGGTATCGATGTTGGATTCGGACGCGCCTACGCCAAAGCCGAACTTGCAGCGGGACAAAAATTACCATTAACTGGCAAAGTATTTGTTTCGACTAGCGATCGCGATAAACTAGCAGTAGTTCCAGTAGTTCGCGATTTTATCGACATGGGATTTAAAATTATCGCGACATCCGGTACTCAAAAAGTATTAGAAGAACATGGCTTAGTCGTCGAGTCAGTCTTGAAACTCCACGAAGGTCGTCCGAATGTGGTAGATATTATCAAGAATGGTCAAATCCAACTAATTATTAACACTCCATCCGGCGAAGAAGCTCAAGCCGATGGTAAGTTGATTCGACGCACGGCTCTAGTCTACAAGATTGGCATCGTCACGACGATCGCTGGAGCAAAAGCCACCGCAGCAGCGATTAAATCGCTGCAATCACAACCGTTGGAAGTCAAAGCATTACAGGATTACATTGGATTAGGTCGCTAATACTTAAAAAAGCGGTAGCAACAGTTAAAAAAATAAAGCACAGAATTTTTTAACTATTTTGTGCATATTTTACCCCCATTTGCTGGGTACATTGAGTTTGTGTAACATTGGGTTAGCAAAGCTGTGAAAAGCGTGTATGTTTTGTGGTCATTAGTGACTGGTGTGAGTTTGTTGGGTGTTCGGACGTTTGGAAATCCTTTTAGCGACCAAGTACAGTATCGAGTTGAATATAGTGGGAAGGCAGGGAGTACACTGTGGGGTAGTTATACCATGACGCAACACAATCGTACCCGAACCAGTATCACAGAACAGGCGGTTGGGAAACTACCACTGACGATTAACTTTACCACTGGTAAAAATATGACAATCGCGGCAAATGGTTCTACTGCCAACCAAGAGCCAATTACTATCAAAATTTATAAACATGGTTCGGAATGTAGTAATTCAGATCGGACCGATCGAGCGGGGGTGACGAATACAACTGTCTGTAGATAATTCACCGCAGACTACCGATCGAGATCGATTACCGATTTTACAATTAACAAAGAACCCTCCTAATCGATCGATTAGGAGGGTTTCTTATTAATTAACTTTCAATTAGCCAGCAGCTTGAAGTCTAGCGCGTGCGCGTTTAAAAGCTTGAGTCGCTTGAATTTGTTCTTGACGAGTACCAGTTTGAGCGGTAGCTACTTTTTCTTCGGCTTCAGTCAAATCTTTTTGAGCTTGTTCTTTATTGATTGTTTCGCCCAATTCTGCACCGTTAACTAGCACGGTCACTTCATTATTATCAACTTCTGCAAAGCCACCCATCAACGCGATTGGTGTCCATTTATCTTTACCAGATTTAACGCGCATCACCGCAGTATCTAATGCAGTCAACAGCGATGCGTGACCTGTCAAAATACCTAATTGACCAGTTGTACTGGGTAAAATCACTTCGTCTGCTGTACCGTCCCAGACGGTCTTATCTGGAGCAATTACTCTTACTGTTAATGTCATGTTTTATAGTTAGTTTTTATAGTTGGGTTTGAACTTGACTACGGCGGAGATTTTACCCCCAACCCCCTTGTAAAGGGGGCTTTTCCCCAGACCATAAAGGGTCTGGATCCGGCTCCCTCCCCTTTACATGGGGTGGGCTGGGGTGGGGTAAAGATCTCCGCCACAATTCTAGGTAATCCTAGCCTTTCAACAATTTCTCACCCTTAGCGCGTGCTTCAGCAATATCGCCAACGAGGTAGAAAGCTTGCTCTGGTAGATCATCCATCTCACCAGCCAGGATTGCTTTGAAGCCTTTGATGGTGTCTTCGAGTTTGACGTATTTACCAGGAGAACCTGTGAATACTTCCGCAACGAAGAAGGGTTGAGATAAGAAGCGTTCTACTTTCCGAGCGCGGGAAACGATTAGACGATCTTCTTCTGCTAATTCATCCAAACCGAGAATTGCAATGATATCTTGCAACTCTTTGTAGCGTTGGAGGGTAGATTGTACGGCACGAGCAGTATCGTAGTGATCTGCACCAACGATCGATGGTTGGAGCATCGTGGAGGTGGAATCGAGCGGATCTACTGCTGGGTAAATACCTTTGGATGCTAGACCACGGGACAATACGGTAGTACCATCTAAGTGAGCAAAGGTAGTTGCAGGAGCTGGATCTGTTAAGTCATCCGCAGGTACATATACCGCTTGAACGGAAGTAATCGAACCTTCTTTGGTAGAAGTAATCCGCTCTTGTAAGTCGCCCATATCAGTACCCAGAGTAGGCTGATAACCTACCGCCGAAGGCATCCGACCTAATAGTGCAGATACTTCGGAACCAGCTTGAACGAACCGGAAAATGTTGTCGATGAACAACAGTACGTCTTGTTTGTTCACATCACGGAAATATTCCGCCATTGTCAACGCCGCCAAACCAACACGCATCCGTGCTCCAGGTGGCTCGTTCATTTGTCCATAGACTAGGGCGATTTTGGAGTTGCCGAGGTTCTCTTTGTCGATAACGCCGGATTCCATCATCTCGTTGTAGAGATCGTTTCCTTCACGGGTACGTTCGCCTACACCACCAAAAACTGATACACCACCGTGATTGGTTGCGATGTTGTTAATCAGTTCCATCATGATTACGGTTTTGCCTACGCCAGCACCACCAAATAAACCGATTTTACCGCCCCGACGATAAGGGGTGAGTAAGTCGATCACTTTGATTCCGGTTTCAAATACGGAAGGTTTGGTTTCGAGTTCGGTTAATTTGGGAGCTTCGCGGTGAATTGGCGATCTTTCCGTAGTATTCACAGGACCTTGTTGGTCAACTGCTTCACCCAATACGTTGAAAATCCGACCCAATGTAGCTGTACCAACTGGTACGCTAATTGGTGCGCCCAAGTCGATTACGTCCATACCACGGACTAGTCCGTCGGTGGTACTCATCGCAACGGCACGAACTTGGTTGTCTCCGAGAAGTTGTTGAACTTCGCAGGTCACAGACACATCTTGTCCAGCTTCATTTTTACCTTCGACTTTGAGGGCACTATAAATCTGGGGCATCTTGCCACCAGTAAATTCTACGTCTACAACTGGACCAATAACTTGGGTGAGTTTACCCACGTTGGTTTTTTCTGCGGTGCTAGCCATGTGCCGTTACTACTTATTATTGTGTGATTTTGTCTATAGCGATTCGAGCAACAAACCA
The DNA here is from genome assembly GCF_031418915.1 of Chamaesiphon sp. VAR_48_metabat_135_sub. Lineage (NCBI taxonomy): Bacteria > Bacillati > Cyanobacteriota > Cyanophyceae > Gomontiellales > Chamaesiphonaceae > Chamaesiphon > Chamaesiphon sp. VAR_48_metabat_135_sub. The sequence continues at coordinate 33,470 of NZ_JANOJV010000173.1, forward strand.
GACCTGTCGATCGGCTTAGAGATCAATTCAGTAATTAGCTGGATTGCTCTTTGTTTGTTGGCTACTCTTAATATTTTGCAATGCTATGGTTTAGTTTATCATCGAACGCACACGGTGCTGTGGGTATTTTTGGGAGTTGGCTAGTTCGGCTCCGCTCACTAACCAATTTCAGAGTTGGGAGTAATGATCTACTCAATTCCTAACGCCCAATGCACAACAGCAGGGTAATAAATCCGTGAGCTGCTATTCTCACCCTTAGCGATGGCGTGTTTTTGATCTAAGTAGGTACGCAATTTGGCGCGAATGGATCGATTATCCAGTGCCGTGAGTACCTGTGTAGCAGACTGATATCGATCGACCAAGGGCATCTGGGTCATCTTGTTGAGGATTTCGAGTAAGCCAGCACTAAGGTTGAGATCCTCTGCCCACATCAGTTCACAGGTATAAGGATTGGTGGCAAATTCACTGGGTTGCTTACCTGTCAGCAAATAAATACAGGTCATGCCCAAGGCATAGATATCGCTGGCGTAGACTGGATAGTTTGCTAGTTGTTCCGGTGGCGCGAAGCCTGGGGTACCCACAGCCGTGCTGTATTCGGCGTTTTTAGTTGGACTGGTAATGGGAGACAGATCTTTGACAGCACCAAAATCCACCAACACGAAACGGCGATCTGTTTGGCACAGGATAATATTTTGCGGTTTGATATCGCGATGAATTAAATGGTGAGAGTGGATATACTCCAACAGTTTCAGCATCTGCGTCAAAAAGTTTTCGACTTCTGCTTCAGTAAATTGATGTTGGTTGCTGACAAGCTGCGATAGAACAGTGCCTGGGATGTACTCTTCAACGAGATAGCAGTCCGTACCAATCTGAAAATAATCCAGTAGCGTCGGAATATGCGCGTGGCTGCCCAACCGACTGAGCATCAATGATTCTAGCCCAAACTGATCGCGGGCGATCGCGACTAATTTCGGATCGGTAAAGATCGGGGCAAATTTCTTGACTACGCACAATGGCTGTTCGGGTAAGTGCGTATTTCGAGCTAAAAATGTGACCCCAAAACCACCTCGACCTAATAATGACTGAATTGAATAACGCTTCAGGAGCAGTTCTGATTGAGCCTTCGAGTCGCTTTCTGCCTGCAACACTAATTCATGCCGTGCCAAGTTGGTTGGGATCACAGGTTGTTTGGTTGCAGTATCGGTCATAAGCAAATTCACTGTCTCTACTTGTAGCTGAAATCAATGGCAAGCGATCGGTATCACAAGCATTGATATTTCAACATGATACTTGGTGCGTTATGGAAATATATAAGCCAATTCAACTATCTTTTGTGGTTATTTTGTGGATAGATCGGTATTTTGGCAGAGACCGTAACTGAGATTCTTTTGTAGCACAAATTACGTGCTTAATCGTCCCGATCACTAGACTCCAGAAACCCAATTTGTCGATCGCTTTACTGATATTTCAGTGTGGTTTACCGCCAGATAATAGAGTAGCACTACGACTTATATTTATCAGATCGATCGCCTAAGATAAAAACATCAACAAAACACCACTCTAGCCATCAACCATCGATCTCCTAATGGTTGCAATTCGTTAAGCTAGTTATTAACTATCAATTATCAACTATTAACTAATTTAACTCCATCTACTCTTTTTGTTTATAAAACGATGGCAACTATTTCCCAACAGGCTTACGGCGATTTTTTGGCAGCAGTTAAAACTAACCGAATTGCCAAGGTAACGATCGGCTCCAACCGAGTTGAGTATACAGTTAAAGGTGAGGATAGCAACGGAACTTATTTTACTATTCCAGATATAATTGCAGAAAGCTTGCCTGATTTGCTAACTGCAAATGGTGTAGAATATACCATCCAAAATCCTCAGACTGATTCTTGGTTGGGCACATTATTAGCTGTCATTCTACCACCATTAGTTGCGGTTGGTGCTGGTGCTTTGCTGCTCAAATATACCGAAGGTAGCGGCGGAGTCATGGGTGTTGGTAAGAGTAAAGCCAGAACTTATGCTCAAGGAAAAACTGGCGTTAAATTTGCCGATGTTGCTGGCGTTGATGAGGCTAAACAAGAACTCCAAGAAGTTGTCAATTTTCTCAAGAATAGCGATAAGTATACCCGCCTTGGAGCTAAAATCCCCAAAGGTGTACTACTAGTTGGCCCTCCAGGTACTGGCAAAACTCTCCTTGCCAAAGTGGTGGCGGGTGAAGCTGGGGTGCCATTCTTTAGTATGTCTGGCTCAGAATTTGTCGAAATGTTTGTCGGTGTGGGTGCCTCGCGAGTCCGTGATTTATTTGAGAAAGCCAAGCGTCAAGCACCTTGTATCATCTTTATAGATGAGCTAGATGCGATCGGTAAATCCCGTGGCAATGGCATGAATCCCAATGGTAGTAACGATGAGCGCGAACAAACCCTCAATCAGCTCTTGACTGAGATGGATGGCTTTGATGGCAATACTGGCGTGATCCTGATTGCCGCCACCAATCGCCCTGAAGTCCTCGATCCAGCTTTGCGCCGCCCAGGTCGATTCGATCGACAAGTAGTGGTTGACAGACCAGACAGGTCAGGCAGAGCGCAGATTCTGGCTGTTCATGCTAATAATATTAAGTTGGGCGAGGATGTCGATCTAGAACTATTAGCAACGCGCACATCTGGTTTGACAGGTGCAGATTTGGCGAATCTAGTTAATGAAGCGGCTCTGATGGCGGCACGCAACAATCGTCAAGCGGTGTTGATGGCTGATTTTGAGGTTGCCTTCGAGCGAGTACTCGTCGGTTTAGAGCAGCGTTCGCGGGTACTAAATCCGATCGAGCGGCAAACTGTCGCCTATCATGAAGTTGGACATGCGCTAGTCGGTGCCTTGATGACTGGACGCGGTAAAGTTGAGAAAATCTCGATCGTTCCTCGTGGTGTTGGTGCCTTGGGCTATACGCTTCAGATGCCTGATGAAGATCGATTCCTGATGATGGAGGACGAAATTCGCGGTCAAATTGCGACCCTCTTGGGCGGACGGGCAGCGGAATCTGTCGTGTTTGGCAAAGTATCGACAGGCGCGAGTGACGATATCCAAAAGGCAACCAGCCTCGCCGAAAAAGCGATTACGCTCTACGGGATGAGTGATACACTTGGGCCAATTGCTTTTGCTGGCAGCCAGTCACAATTCTTGGGCGATGATAG